>NZ_WTKY01000070.1:0-911 GCF_011378815.1 Pseudoalteromonas sp. 31A1
ATTACGAACTTTGCTCGCCTACAAGTAAATTTAACCACGGCGTCAAACTTTACCGGTAGGCGTAAAGCTTGCTCACGCGAAAAGCGCAGCTTTAAATATTTATACTTAATAGACTACCCCCCTGTGTCAGGATAGTTGTCGCCTCTAACTTTTAATAGAGGCAGATAAAATGAGACGTCGATTTACACAAGAATTTAAAGTTCACGCTGTTGAAAAAGCATTATCTCAATGTGATGATGTTCGCCTAGAAGATATTGCGCTTGATTTAGGCATCGGTTATTCAACCTTGCAACGATGGATCGCGCTTGCTAAAAACCATGAACTTGAAACTAAAAATAATGGTAGTCACATGACAATAGAAAAACGCCCTCATGACTGGAGCTTAGAAGAAAGGCTTAACGCCATTATTGAATGTGCGAGTTTAGATGAAGCAGCTCTTAATGAATATTGCCGTGCTAAGGGGCTTTACCCGCATCATATTAAACAATGGAAGCAAGATTTTGCTAAAGGGCCTTCAACGAAGCCCGTAAAATCAGACAGTAAACAGCTCAAACAAGAAATTAAGCAGCTTCAAAAAGAGCTTAATCGTAAAGACAAAGCGTTAGCAGAAACAGCCGCCTTACTCGTACTCAAAACAAAAGCAGATGCGCTTTGGGGTTTCAACGAGGACGATTAACCAGCTCAACTGAACGTCATGAACTGATAGAGCTCATTACCGACGCGCAGAAATCAGGGGCAAGGCAAGAAAAAGCATGTGAGTTACTTGGTCTAACGGCAAGAACAATTCAACGCTGGATTGAAGCTGATGATATGACAGATAAGCGAACAAGTACGATAAAGCGACCACCTAACAGGCTAACTGAATTAGAGCAACAGCGTATAATTAAGACTGTTAATTCAATAGAATATGG
>NZ_WTKY01000071.1:0-779 GCF_011378815.1 Pseudoalteromonas sp. 31A1
AGCTGGTTTATGCGCTTATTAAATGAAGGTATTGCGCGCAGAGCGAACAAAGAAGATAACTGCACAGGACGGTTCTGGGAGGGACGCTTTACGTCTCAAGCATTACTAGATGAAGCATCCCTTGCCGCCTGTATGGCGTATGTCGATTTAAACCCAATTAGAGCTAAAATGGCTAATACCCCAGAAGAGTCAGACCATACCAGCGTCCAAAAACGTTTAACACACGCAAGAGATGGTAAACAACCAAAACAACTACTTCGCTTTGCAGGCATGCCACGTCAAATAATGCCAAAAGGGCTCCCGTTTGAGCTTAAATCGTACCTTGAACTTGTTGAATTAACAGGACGTTGTATACGAGAAGATAAGCGAGGGTATATTGAAAGTGCACATTTGCCTTTACTAGAAAGAGTGAATATATCACCAGAAAACTGGTTAAAACTCACCACACAATTTACACGCGTATTTCATGGTGCAGTAGGCAGGCCCACTTCACAAGCAAGTTACTGTGAAAATTTAAACAGAAAACGGCGAGCGAACATCAGTAACTGCGAAAAGCTTCTCGCATAAACTTAAACTACTCAGTAAAATTATTCAGTAATAAATCACAACTGCATCATGCAGTTATTTTTGTGCATGTAATTTAAGATTAACAGCGGTAATGTTTTATTTAATGAATTAAATAAAAGAAATAGATAAGGAAAGGTAAGTTTTTAACATAAAAAGTAGATTTTATGGCACAGTTTAGCTTGCACAATTAGAGTGGCTGTCTAGTTTAATTC
>NZ_WTKY01000072.1:0-693 GCF_011378815.1 Pseudoalteromonas sp. 31A1
AGATAAGGAAAGGTAAGTTTTTAACATAAAAAGTAGATTTTATGGCACAGTTTAGCTTGCACAATTAGAGTGGCTGTCTAGTTTAATTCTTTCTGGACGCCTGAGCCCGAGCGAAAACAAACACTTAATTGGAAATACAAAGCGAAACGTTTATTTATGCAATTAACGTGTGGGATACCTTAAGTACCTTTTATGGCGGGATTTAGTTTATATAATAAGAATGGCTGTCTAGTTTTATTATCACAATGAGAGTGAAAAATCAGGGCTGCATTTTTTAATGATGACCGCAAGTAAAGCCATCGCATTGGTCAAGTGTTCAGCCAAGCAGTAATTAATTTATAAGAAGTAGGTTGTTAAAGGAATAACTATGAACATAGATGATAAAAACGCAGAGGACGAAAGAATACTTGGTGAGCTAGTTAAGCGCTATATTGCTGAAGAGGAAGATGGCTTAACTCACGAAGAACGAGAAAAAATAAAAAGAGAAAACCGTATTAACGCAATTAAACAGTGGTGCGTTGATAACCCAAATAGAGACCCAACAAGAGCGAAAGATAAAACCATAAAGCAACTGGCCTTAGACGAAGAAGATGTAGTGCGCATTGAAGAATTTAGAAAAAATAACCCTGAAAAAATGCTAGAAATCGAAAGGAGAGGCGATAACAAAAGTAAATACCGTGATAATAGACAAAC
>NZ_WTKY01000073.1:0-679 GCF_011378815.1 Pseudoalteromonas sp. 31A1
ACGTGTAAACGAAATTTATACAGGGGATATCACGTATTTGCCAACAGCTGTTAAAGGTCAGTTTTTATACTTATATTTAGTGATGGATATTTATAGTCGAAAAATAGTTGGTTGGCAGGTTCATGACACACAACTAAGCACACTGGCGGCTGATTTAATGGTAGATATTTGCAGGCGAGAGCAGGTAAAGCCTGAGCAAGTCACGTTGCACTCGGATAATGGCAGTCCAATGAAAGGGGCAACGTTATTAGCGACATTGCAGGAGTTAGGTATTGTTCCTTCATTTAGCCGACCGTCTGTGAGTAATGATAATCCTTATTCTGAATCGCTATTTAAGACGTTAAAGTATCGCCCGGAATACCCTGAGAAAGCCTTTGAAAGCATGGGTAGCGCAAGAAAGTGGGTTAGCGGATTTGTTGATTGGTACAACGATGAGCACTTGCACAGCGGTATTAAATTTGTCACGCCAAACCAGCGTCATTTAGGATTAGATGAAGCGATACTAGCGAAACGTCATCAGGTAAATGAGATGGCGAAATTACAGAATCCAAGTCGTTGGTCAGGAAAGTCTCGAGATTGGACGATGATCAATGAAGTAAATTTAAATCCAGAGAAAAAAGAAGCAATGCGGGCGGCATAAAATTTAATTTGATGCGACAACTAACTTGAAAAACTCCGC
>NZ_WTKY01000074.1:0-653 GCF_011378815.1 Pseudoalteromonas sp. 31A1
AAAAATATCGCACTTATTTCAAGTACGCTTAGGCTGGTTCCTGGTGCCATGGTTTAAATCTCAATATTTATTTAATGATGCCTTGCTCATAATAAGCAAAGCAGAAAGGTTATTATTTTTTATACGGTTATCTCGTATTATATTCGTGTAGCCTAAACAAGCATACCCAAAATATTAATTATAAATACACACCCTACTCAATTAACGTCTTTCAAAGTATTAACTCACGCGTTAAATAAAACAAAAAAGCCCATGTTAGGAATTAACCTAACATGGGCTTTTTTACTCTCGCTATTTTATATCATACTTTTTTAAGTATTTTATAAAGCGCTTATCAAAGATAAGTCTTCTTTAGCGCGAGTTAAGTTATGCGATACCATTGCACTTTTAGACATTTCATTTGCTTCGTATAAATCAGCAAGGCCAGCAGTGTCGTTATTCGCTTTTAAACGAGCAACACCACGGTTGCTTAATGCGAATGACGTAAGTTGGCGTACTTTAAATTTAGGGCCATCTGCGTCTTTTAAAAGTGCGATTGCTTTAGTACAAATTGCTTCCGCTTGCGCATAATTTTTTGACTTAACATTCAGTGCGCAGCTATTAAATGATTGCTCAAGTGGCTGTGGCGCTGTTGCAGTTTCAATAACCATTAA
>NZ_WTKY01000075.1:0-625 GCF_011378815.1 Pseudoalteromonas sp. 31A1
TGATGATTCCGTTAAACACGTTTTCAATAAATCTGCTCAATCAATGTATAAGCAACAGTCATTCGAAACATGGAATGGCTTGAATCTATTAGCTGTTGACGGTGTTGTGTGGCGAACAGCCGACACGCCTGATAATCGTAAAGCCTTCTCTTCTGGTAGCAACCAATACGGTGATACAGCCTTTCCTCAAATACGCATGGTCTGTCATATGGAATTGACCAGCCATCAACTGCTCAGTAGCGAGTTTGATAACTATAAAACCAACGAGATGAAATTAGCTGAGCGTTTAATTGAACGTACACCAGATAATTCACTGACTATGTTTGATAAAGGATATTATTCTTTAGGCCTGTTAAATCGTTGGCACCAAACTGGGAAGATGAGGCACTGGCTGATACCAGCAAGGCCCGACTTACAGTATGAAATCATCTCCAGCGCGGGTAAAAATGACCATATCATTGAATTGAAAACAACAAAGCATGCACAAAAAAACTTTCCCGATGTTCCTGAAACGATTAAAGCGAGATTAATCAGTAAAACAATAAAGGGCAAAAGCTACCGTATATTAACCTCGATGACGGATAGATTGCGTTATCCAGGTAATGAAATTGTTGAATTATATTGT
>NZ_WTKY01000076.1:0-614 GCF_011378815.1 Pseudoalteromonas sp. 31A1
CAGTAAGGGGCTTGTACATAAATTTGTTACGGCTCTTGGTTAAATCAAAACAGTACTTTTACGAAAGTAATCAGGAGTTTTATTATGATTTCAGTAAACACAAATGTATCTTCATTAAACGCACAACGTAACCTATCTCAATCAGGTTCTGATTTAGCGACATCAATGGAGCGTTTATCATCTGGTATGCGTATCAACAGCGCAAAAGATGATGCGGCAGGCCTACAAATTTCAAACCGTTTAACATCACAAGTAAATGGTTTAGGCGTAGCTCAAAGAAATGCAAACGACGGTATTTCAATGGCGCAAACAGCTGAAGGCGCAATGAGTGAGTCTACAAGTATTTTACAACGTATGCGTGAATTAGCACTGCAATCAGCGAATGGTTCAAATTCAACAGAAGACCGTGCAGCACTACAAAAAGAAGTGTCTGCATTATCAACTGAGTTAACACGTATTTCAGACACGACTTCGTTTGGTGGGCAGCAATTATTAAATGGCAGCTTTGGTTCAAAATCATTCCAAATTGGTTCAAATTCAAACGAAACGATTAATGTATCACTTTCAAGCGTAGCTGCTGATAGTATTGGCTCTAATCAAGTAAATCTTCAAGC
>NZ_WTKY01000077.1:0-591 GCF_011378815.1 Pseudoalteromonas sp. 31A1
CAAGACGTTCAAACGGACAAAAAACAGTTGGCTGTTTCACTCCGTTCACAATTTTAGCCAACAATTTTTTGCCGCTTAACGTGGCGTTATATGCAAAAGGGCTATCCAAGTTTTGAATTCAGAATTTAATTACAGAATAGATGGTGTTTTTAGCAAGAAGAAGCGGTTTTATAGATCTTCTATTTACATCGTATTAATAAGTCTATTTAGTGGATTCTCAGTAGGTTTATTATATTGGCTGGGTGCAATGATGGGCGTTGATGTTAATGTACCTATAAGAAATAGTAATTTTTCTACCTTGCAAGTAATAACCTATTTTGGCGTATTTTTAGTATTTATTTACACTTGTATATATTTAATGCTTTCAATAGCAAAAAGACTATTCAAATGGTTCAATGTGTAGAGTAATTTGCATATAACAAGTTGCTTAAACGGACACAAACAGCTGGCTGTGCTCGTTCCTCGCTATTATAGCCAGCCATTTTTAGCCGCTTAGCAAAGCGTTAGCTGCACAGAAAATTGCGGCATATTTCAATCTATAAGGATATTAAAATGAACAAAATGATCAAATTAGGCCTATTTACGTTAGGC
>NZ_WTKY01000078.1:0-582 GCF_011378815.1 Pseudoalteromonas sp. 31A1
CTTTCCTCCTGACTGAAAGTGCTTTACAACCCGAAGGCCTTCTTCACACACGCGGCATGGCTGCATCAGGCTTGCGCCCATTGTGCAATATTCCCCACTGCTGCCTCCCGTAGGAGTCTGGGCCGTGTCTCAGTCCCAGTGTGGCTGATCATCCTCTCAAACCAGCTAGGGATCGTCGCCTTGGTGAGCCATTACCTCACCAACTAGCTAATCCCACTTGGGCCAATCTAAAGGCGAGAGCCGAAGCCCCCTTTGGTCCGTAGACATTATGCGGTATTAGCAGTCGTTTCCAACTGTTGTCCCCCACCTCAAGGCATGTTCCCAAGCATTACTCACCCGTCCGCCGCTCGTCAGCAAAGTAGCAAGCTACTTTCTGTTACCGCTCGACTTGCATGTGTTAGGCCTGCCGCCAGCGTTCAATCTGAGCCATGATCAAACTCTTCAATTAAAAAGTTTTATGTCTTTCGACAGCTCAATGAATTCTGAATTTATTTTAATATCTTTCGATATTGAATTGACTGTGCCGAATAATTACCGAAATAACTATTCTGTTGGTCACTCAGTTTTCAATTGAGACTCTAA
>NZ_WTKY01000079.1:0-550 GCF_011378815.1 Pseudoalteromonas sp. 31A1
TAACGCCACGTTAAGCGGCAAAAAATTGTTGGCTAAAATTGTGAACGGAGTGAAACAGCCAACTGTTTTTTGTCCGTTTGAACGTCTTGTTATGTGTATTATACGCCCAAATATCCGTTTTCTTTTTTAGCCTTTTGAAAGCAATCTATATTTGGAAATGGCCATAAACTTACTTCACCATATTCCTGCCATTTATCAAGAGTGCTCTGACCAAAGAAACCCAAAGAAATACATTTTAAAAAGTCTTCTTTAAATGTTGTAGATGGCCAATTGTACTCAATATCTGTTTTTAGGTACAATACCCATCTAGCAACAATTGATTTTGTTTCGTTTGATAAGGCATCCTTACCTCTAAGCTTATATTCTTTCATATCGCTATAAAGGCACCAAGCACCATGAGAAAAAACTTGTCGTATTGCATCATCATCTGATTCAGGAATTAAGTCTTCAAATTCATCATTTGATATTTGATATTTGACCAGAGCTTAAACTACGGATAAGTTCGGCTAATCTATTTCGGGAAGTTCGATCAATCATAAATACACATAAC
>NZ_WTKY01000008.1:0-142714 GCF_011378815.1 Pseudoalteromonas sp. 31A1
GCGAAATCTTTAGCAACACCGCCGTATACTTTTGCAAGTACGTTAGTGATTGCTGCAGTTAGTGTAGTTTTACCGTGGTCAACGTGGCCGATTGTACCAACGTTTACATGCGGTTTTACGCGTTCAAACTTTTCTTTTGCCATCTTAAAAAATTCCTAATAAAGAAATTAAAGCCTGACTCACTATTGAGCCAGACAAGCTAAAATTATATAACAGCGCGAGCTGAAATTATTGTATCTGCAACGTTTTTCGAGGCTTCAGCGTACTTCACAAACTCCATAGAGTATGAGGCACGGCCTTGTGTTGCAGATCGTAAAGCAGTCGCATAACCAAACATTTCAGAAAGAGGAACTTGCGCATTAATTTGCTTAAGTCCACCTAATGCATCTTCCATGCCTTCGATTATGCCGCGGCGACGATTTAAGTCGCCAACTACATCACCCATATTTGAATCAGGAGTGAGTACTTCAACCTTCATTACTGGCTCTAAAAGTACAGGGTCAGCTTTACGCGCCCCATCTCTCATTGCCAGTGAACCTGCTATTTTAAATGCCATTTCATTCGAATCTACATCATGGAATGAACCATCATATAAAGTCGCTTTAACGCCAAGTAATGGGTAGCCTGCCAGTACACCTTGAGACATTTGCTCTTGGATACCTTTGTCTACCGCAGGAACGAACTCTTTAGGAACAGACCCACCTACGGTTTCGTTAACGAACTCGTAAATTGGTGACTCATCATCCGTAATGTCCATCGGTTCAAGTTTAAGCCAAACGTGACCATATTGACCACGACCACCTGACTGACGTATAAACTTCCCTTCAACCTTAACAGTTGAACGAATAGCTTCTCGGTATGAGACCTGCGGCTTACCAACGTTACATTCAACACTGAATTCACGTTTCATACGGTCGACGATGATATCTAGGTGAAGCTCACCCATGCCAGAGATTATAACCTGGCCTGATTCTTCGTCAGTTTGTACGCGAAAAGAAGGGTCTTCAGCAGCTAGTTTACCTAGCGCGATACCCATCTTATCTTGGTCAGCTATAGTGCGAGGCTCAACCGCAATAGAGATTACTGGTTCAGGGAATTCCATACGCTCAAGCGTAATAATAGAATTCGGATCACACAGTGTTTCACCTGTTGTTACGTCTTTAAGACCAATAGCTGCCGCGATGTCGCCTGCGAAAACTTCTTTGATCTCTTCACGAGAGTTTGAATGCATCTGTACGATACGGCCAAGTCGCTCACGCTTACTTTTTACTGGATTATATACCGTGTCACCCTGCTTAACAGTACCAGAGTAAACACGGAAAAAGGTCAAGGTCCCAACGAACGGGTCTGTAGCAATCTTAAATGCGAGTGCAGCAAACGGCGCTTTATCATTAGCAGGACGTTCTTCCTCAGTACCATTTTCTAAGATACCTTGGATTTGTTTCACTTGCTCTGGCGACGGCATATATTCAACAACGCCATCAAGCACAGCTTGAACGCCTTTGTTTTTAAATGCGCTACCACAAGTAACTGGAACAATCTCATTAGCTAATGTTCGTTGGCGTAAAGCATTTTTAATTTCTGCTTCACTTAACTCTTCACCTTCTAAGTATTTATCCATTAGTTCTTCTGTTGCTTCAGCAGCGCTTTCAACTAAATGAGAGCGCCATTCTTCAGCTAATTCCAGAAGTTCTGCCGGTATTGCCTCATATGAAAAAGTCATACCCTGGTCCGCTTCGTTCCAGTTAATCATTTTCATTTTTATGAGGTCAATAACACCTTTAAAGTCGTCCTCAGCGCCTACAGGCAACTGAATTGGAACAGGCGTTGCTCCAAGACGAGATTTCACCTGGCTAACCACAGCTAAGAAGTCAGCGCCCGTGCGATCCATTTTATTTACGAAGATCATTCTCGGAACTTCGTATTTGTTCGCTTGACGCCAAACTGTCTCAGTTTGCGGCTGTACACCAGATGAAGCACAAAGAACAACTACCGCACCATCGAGTACGCGTAAAGAACGCTCTACTTCGATAGTGAAATCTACGTGTCCTGGAGTATCAATAATATTGATACGATGGGCGTCAAATTGAGCGTCCATCCCTTTCCAAAAACACGTTGTTGCAGCAGAAGTGATTGTGATACCACGCTCTTGTTCCTGCTCCATCCAATCCATAGTTGCAGCGCCATCATGTACTTCACCGATCTTATGAGAAAGACCCGTGTAGAACAGAACTCGTTCTGTTGTGGTGGTTTTGCCTGCATCTACGTGAGCTACAATACCTATATTACGATAGCGCTCAAGTGGAGTTGTACGTGCCATATGATCCTCTTAAAGGTTAAAGACAGATTACCAACGGTAATGAGCGAATGCTTTATTCGCTTCAGCCATACGGTGAACGTCTTCACGTTTCTTAACCGCAGTGCCTTTATTATCAGAAGCGTCAACGATTTCTTGAGCTAAACGTAAGCCCATAGATTTTTCGCCACGCTTACGTGCAGCGTCTACTAACCAACGCATACCTAATGCGTTACGACGAACTGGACGTACTTCAACTGGTACTTGATAAGTTGAACCACCAACACGGCGAGATTTAACTTCTACCTGTGGGCGGATGTTATCAAGTGCAGTTTCAAAGATTTCTAGGTGCGACTTGCCTGATTTCTCAGCAGCCACGTCTAGCGCACCATAAACAATTTTTTCAGCAGTAGATTTCTTGCCGTCTAACATCACGATGTTAACGAATTTAGCAAGAAGTTCCGATCCGAACTTAGGATCTGGAAGAATTTTACGTTGACCGATTACGCGTCTTCTAGGCATTTTGTATCTCCGGTTTATTCAGGTTTGCTCTTTCGAGTCAATCACCCAAAACAATAATTATAAATATTTAGTGCTTGGCCTTACTAACGGAAAACAATTAGCCTTTAGGGCGTTTTGCACCGTATTTAGAACGAGCTTGACGACGATCGCTAACGCCTGCACAGTCAAGTGCACCACGAACAGTGTGAAAACGCACACCTGGTAAATCTTTAACACGACCACCACGGATTAGGATTACACTATGCTCTTGAAGGTTATGACCTTCACCGCCAATGTATGAAGTTACTTCGAAACCGTTAGTTAAACGTACACGTGCTACTTTACGTAACGCCGAGTTAGGTTTCTTAGGTGTAGTTGTATATACGCGAGTACATACACCGCGCTTTTGCGGACACGCTTTTAGTGCAGCTGAGTTACTTTTCGTAACCTTGCTACGGCGTGGCTTACGCACTAGCTGGTTAATAGTTGCCATTTAAATAGCTCCTGAAATTAAAATTACTACTGAAAAAAATAAAAAATCCGCCCTTTATTTACGAGCCTGCATTAAGCACACAAGTAAATGGGTGGCGGAATTTTAATGAGCAAAGTTTAACCTGTCAACCTAAACTAACCGCAAGACAGCATATAACTGACTTGCGATCACTTAATCTATTGATTAAGAACAGTTTATTGATTTCCAGACAAATCAGCATTTAGAGCGTCTGTAAGTGCTTGAGTTGCCTCTTCTGCACTTACTGTTTGCTCTTCTACTACTACTTTGCTTTGTTTACGGCGAGCCATACGTTCTTGATGATACGCAAAACCGGTACCGGCTGGGATCAAACGACCCACAATTACGTTTTCTTTAAGACCGCGAAGCTCATCGCTCTTACCATTCACTGCCGCATCTGTAAGAACACGTGTTGTCTCTTGGAAAGACGCTGCAGAGATGAAAGATTCTGTTGCTAGTGATGCTTTTGTGATACCCATTAACTGGATTTCAAACTTAGCTGGTATCTTACCTTGTTTTTCAAGGTCACGGTTTGCGATATTAACGCGCGCCACTTCGATTTGTTCACCGGCTAAGAAGTCAGTATCACCGCCGTGCATAATGGTACATTTACGTAACATTTGACGGATAATTGTTTCAATGTGCTTGTCATTGATCTTAACGCCTTGCAAACGGTAAACCTCTTGCACTTCGTTAACGATATAGTTAGCAACATGAGTCACACCACGTAGGCGTAAGATGTCATGCGGTGATTCAGGACCATCGGCGATAACTTCACCTTTAGACACTTGCTCACCTTCAAACACGTTAAGTTGACGCCATTTAGGAATCATCTCTTCGTAATGATCACCTTCAGCTGGAGTAATAACTAAACGCTTCTTACCTTTAGTCTCTTTACCGAAGCTAATTGTACCAGTTACTTCAGCTAATATAGCTGGTTCTTTTGGCTTACGAGCTTCAAATAAGTCGGCTACGCGTGGTAGACCACCCGTGATATCACGAGTTTTCGAACCTTCTTGCGGAATACGTGCTAACACGTCACCTGGGTTTGCTGTAACGCCGTCAATAACTTCAATCGTCGTGAATGAAGGAAGACGTGTTTCTTGCAGACCGCGCTCTTCACTTTCGATGATAAGCTTTGGTTCTTTCGTATTTACTTTAGCAAGATCTTTTACAACTACACGGGTTAAACCAGTTAGCTCATCAGTCTGTGCTTCAGTATTTGAATCATCGATATCGCTGAACGATACTTTTGATTTATGCTCAAGAACGATTGGGTGACTATGCGGGTCCCAAGTAGCAACGATATCGTTACCTAGAACTTCAGCATTGTCTTGCACTGTTAATACCGCACCGTAAGGTACTTTATAACGCTCTTTCTCACGACCATGACTATCAATGATAGTAATTTCCGTAGAACGAGAGGTAATAACAATCTTACCGTCTGTGTTTAATACGTACTTAGAGTTATGAAGTTTTAATGTACCGTTAGTTTTAACTTGTACATTATTTTCTGCAGACGCTCTAGATGCCGCACCACCGATGTGGAAGGTACGCATTGTTAACTGTGTACCCGGCTCACCAATTGACTGTGCCGCGATAACACCCACTGATTCACCAGCGTTGATGATATGACCACGTGCTAGGTCACGACCGTAACAGTTAGCACAAACACCAAAGTCATTATCACAAGTGATAACAGAACGTACACGAACTTCATCTACTGAATGCTCTTCTAAAAGATCACACAGTTTTTCGTCTAGCATGATATTACGTTCAACAAGCACTGTATTAGTACCTGGAATCACAATATCTTCAGCAACAACACGACCTAGAACACGTTCACGAAGTGCTTCTACAACATCACCACCTTCAATAAGCGGTTTCATTGTTAAGCCATCTTCTGTGCCACAGTCATCTTCATTGATTACCAAATCTTGTGCAACGTCTACTAGACGACGCGTTAGGTAACCCGAGTTTGCTGTTTTAAGTGCTGTATCGGCAAGACCTTTACGCGCACCATGCGTTGAGATGAAGTACTGAAGTACGTTTAGACCTTCACGGAAGTTAGCTGTGATTGGAGTCTCGATGATTGAACCATCTGGACGTGCCATTAGACCACGCATACCCGCCAACTGACGAATCTGTGCAGCACTACCACGAGCACCTGAGTCGGCCATCATAAACACTGAGTTAAATGACGGTTGCTCTACTTCTTCACCTTGTGCATTGATAACTGTGTCTTTCGACAAGTTAGACATCATCTCACGTGATAAGTTTTCGTTTACACGTGACCAGATATCGATAACTTTGTTGTACTTTTCACCAGCCGTTACAAGACCTGATTGGAATTGTTGGTTGATTTCAGTAACTTCAGCTTCAGCTGATTCAATTATCTGTGCTTTAACCGGTGGGATAACTAAGTCATCAATACCGATAGAAACACCTGACTTCATTGCATAATGGAAACCGGTGTACATAACTTGGTCAGCAAAGATAACTGTATCTTTAAGACCTAGACGACGGTAACACTCATTCAATAAGCCAGAAATCTGCTTTTTACCTAGCGGCTGGTTGATTGACGCAAACGGCATGCCTTTAGGTAAAATTAGAGACAGAATCGCACGACCAACAGTTGTATCGATAA
Source organism: Pseudoalteromonas sp. 31A1 (assembly GCF_011378815.1). Classification (NCBI taxonomy): domain Bacteria; kingdom Pseudomonadati; phylum Pseudomonadota; class Gammaproteobacteria; order Alteromonadales; family Pseudoalteromonadaceae; genus Pseudoalteromonas; species Pseudoalteromonas sp. 31A1. The sequence goes on from NZ_WTKY01000008.1 coordinate 5,956, forward strand.
CAGTAATAGTATCTTCTACTACGCCGTCTTCGTTTTTAACTGATTGGCTAATACGTACTTTCACAATTGCGTGAAGGTCTGCATTGCCACTGCGGTATGCTTTTTCTGCTTCTTTTGGATCTTTAAATATCGCGCCTTCGCCTTTAGCGTTAATGCGGTCACGAGTCATGTAATAAAGACCCAATACAACATCCTGTGAAGGAACGATGATTGGCTCACCATTCGCAGGAGATAGAATGTTGTTTGTTGACATCATCAATGCACGAGCTTCAAGCTGCGCTTCGATTGTTAACGGTACGTGTACCGCCATTTGGTCACCATCGAAATCGGCGTTGTAAGCCGCACATACTAATGGATGCAAATGAATCGCTTTACCTTCGATAAGCACAGGCTCAAACGCTTGGATACCCAAACGGTGAAGTGTTGGTGCACGGTTAAGTAATACTGGATGTTCACGAATTACTTCGTCAAGTACATCCCATACTTCCGGAACTTCACGTTCAACCATCTTCTTAGCAGCTTTGATTGTCGTAGCCATGCCGCGACGTTCTAATTTGCCATAGATGAATGGTTTGAATAGCTCTAGTGCCATCTTCTTAGGAAGACCACATTGGTGAAGCTTAAGTGTAGGACCAACTGTGATTACAGAACGGCCTGAATAATCTACACGCTTACCAAGTAAGTTCTGACGGAAACGACCTTGCTTACCCTTGATCATATCAGCAAGAGATTTAAGAGGACGTTTGTTAGAACCTGTAATTGCACGACCACGACGACCGTTATCAAGTAGCGCATCTACCGCTTCTTGTAACATACGTTTTTCGTTACGTACAATAATGTCTGGTGCTGCTAAATCTAGTAGACGCTTAAGACGGTTATTACGGTTAATAACACGACGGTAAAGGTCATTTAGATCAGATGTCGCAAAACGACCACCGTCTAATGGTACTAATGGGCGTAGATCAGGTGGCAATACTGGAAGTACTGTCATGATCATCCACTCAGGGTTATTACCTGATTGGTGGAACGATTCCATTAACTTAAGACGTTTAGTGATTTTTTTACGCTTAGTTTCAGAGTTAATTGTTGGTAACTCTTCACGCATCTCAGCAATTAATTGAGCAAGATCAAGTTCACGAAGCAAGTCTAAAACTGCTTCAGCACCCATCTTAGCTTCAAACTCATCACCGTGCTCTTCTAGTGAATCTAAGTATTCTTCTTCACCTAATAGCTGACCACGCTCAAGCGTTGTCATACCAGGTTCAGTTACTACGAATGATTCGAAGTAAAGAACACGTTCAATATCACGAAGCGTCATATCTAGCATTAAGCCAATACGTGACGGTAATGATTTTAAAAACCATATATGTGCAACTGGGCTCGCAAGGTCGATATGACCCATACGATCGCGTCGCACTTTAGTGAGTGTTACTTCAACGCCACACTTTTCACAGATCACACCACGGTGTTTAAGGCGTTTATATTTACCACATAAACACTCATAATCTTTCACTGGGCCGAAAATACGGGCACAGAATAAGCCATCGCGCTCAGGCTTGAAAGTACGGTAGTTAATAGTCTCAGGTTTCTTTACTTCACCGTATGACCATGAACGAACCATGTCTGGTGAAGCAAGACCAATGCGAATTGCATCGAATTCTTCGGTCTTATTTTGTTGCTTCAGAAACTTAAGTAAGTCTTTCACCTTAGCTCTCCTGTCGGAGTTAATCTTGAGGACGGATAATCTCGTCCCTACATTCTATTCAGCCGTAACAGATGCTGCAGCGTTAACTGCAGCATCTAATTGGCTTAATTTTCTTCCAACTCGATGTTGATACCCAGTGAGCGGATTTCTTTCAACAATACGTTGAACGATTCTGGCATACCTGGTTCCATTTTATGGTTACCATCAACGATGTTTTTATACATCTTAGTACGACCGTTCACGTCATCCGATTTCACTGTTAGCATTTCTTGTAGAGTGTAAGCAGCACCATAAGCTTCAAGTGCCCATACTTCCATCTCACCAAAACGCTGGCCACCGAACTGTGCTTTACCACCCAGCGGCTGCTGAGTAACAAGGCTGTAAGAACCAGTAGAACGTGCGTGCATCTTATCGTCAACCAAGTGGTTAAGTTTAAGCATGTACATGTAACCAACAGTTACTTGACGTTCAAACTGATCGCCAGTACGGCCATCATAAAGTGTAACCTGACCACTACGAGGATAGCCCGCAAGCTCAAGCATGTCTTTGATTTCGCTTTCTTTCGCGCCATCAAATGCAGGAGTAGCTATTGGTAAACCACCTTTTAAGTTTTCAGCTAGACGACGAATTTCGTCATCAGTGAAGCTAGCAATATCTACAACTTGGCGAGATTCGCCAATTTCGTATGCTTGCTTGATGAAGTCACGTAGCTCATGAAGCTCACGTTGCTCTTTCATCATCTCTTCAATACGTTCACCGATACCACGTGCAGCAAGACCCATATGTGTTTCAAGGATCTGACCGATGTTCATACGTGATGGTACACCTAGTGGATTCAATACGATATCTACCGTACGACCTTTGTCATCGTAAGGCATATCTTCTACTGGTACGATAGTCGAGATAACACCTTTGTTACCATGACGACCCGCCATTTTATCACCCGGTTGGATACGACGTTTAACAGCTAGGTATACTTTAACAATCTTAAGTACGCCTGGTGCTAAGTCATCACCTTGGGTAATTTTACGACGTTTGTTTTCAAACTTCTTATCGTATTCAGCTTTAAGTTCATCGTACTGTGCAGCTAGTTGCTCAAGCTCAGCTTGCTTGTCTTCTTCAGCAAGGCTTTGCGTAAGTACTTTTTCAGCATTTAGAGATGCAAGTTTATCTTCATCAAAACCAGCAGCTATAAGTAGCTTACGTGCACGGTCTAAAACGCCTGCTTCTAAAATACGGAACTCTTCGTTGAAGTCTTTCTTCGCTTCGCGAAGCTGCATGTCTTCAACTTCTAACGCGCGTTTATCTTTTTCAACACCATCACGGGTGAAAACTTGCACGTCAATTACAGTACCAGTTACAGAATTTGGTACACGTAAAGAGCTGTCTTTAACGTCAGACGCTTTTTCGCCGAAGATAGCACGCAGTAGCTTCTCTTCAGGTGTAAGCTGTGTCTCGCCTTTAGGAGTCACTTTACCTACTAGGATATCGCCGCCTTTAACTTCAGCACCAATATATACAACGCCTGATTCATCAAGCTTGCCTAGCGCAGACTCACCCACATTCGGGATATCTGCAGTGATCTCTTCTGGACCTAATTTAGTATCACGGGCAACACACTGTAGTTCTTGAATATGGATAGTCGTTAGACGATCTTCTTCAACTACGCGCTCTGATAACAAGATTGAATCTTCGAAGTTGTAACCGTTCCATGGCATGAATGCCACGCGAAGGTTTTGACCAAGGGCTAAGTCACCTAAGTCAGTCGAAGGACCATCTGCTAACACGTCACCACGAGTAACCGGTTCGCCAACCATACAAGTTGGTTTTTGGTTAATACATGTATTTTGGTTTGAACGTGTGTATTTGGTTAAGTTGTAGATGTCGATGCCCGCTTCACCAGGAATGCGTTCTTCTTCATGTACATTTACAACGATGCGACTTGCGTCAGCATACATTACTTCACCACCACGTTTAGCAACGATAGTTACACCAGAATCTTTCGCTAGTGTTAACTCAATACCAGTACCTACTAACGGCTTATCCGCTTTCAATGTTGGTACTGCTTGACGTTGCATGTTTGAACCCATCAATGCACGGTTAGCATCATCGTGTTCTAGGAACGGGATAAGTGCTGCCGCTACAGAAATCACCTGTTGTGGTGATACATCCATATACTGCTGGTCCATGCGACCCATAAAGGTAGATTCACCTTTGTGACGACATGGGATAAGTTCATCAACAAACTCATTGGTTTCAGTTAAGTTTGAGTTCGCCTGTGCGATAACAAACTGACCTTCTTCAATGGCTGATAAATAATCAACTTCATCAGTTACAACACCGTCTACCACTTTGCGGTAAGGTGTTTCTAAGAAACCGTAGTCATTTGTACGTGCGTACGTAGACAACGAGTTAATTAGACCGATATTTGGACCCTCAGGAGTCTCGATTGGACATACGCGACCATAGTGAGTTACGTGAACGTCACGTACTTCAAAGCCTGCGCGTTCACGAGTTAGACCGCCCGGACCTAATGCAGAGATACGACGTTTATGCGTAACTTCTGATAGTGGGTTATTTTGGTCCATAAACTGTGATAACTGAGACGAGCCGAAGAACTCTTTAACAGCTGCCGAAATAGGCTTAGCGTTAATAAGATCTTGTGGCATTATCGCGTCAAGGTCACCTAAGCTTAAACGCTCACGTACAGCACGTTCAACACGTACTAGACCAACACGGAATTGGTTCTCAGCCATTTCGCCAACACTACGTATACGACGGTTGCCTAAGTGATCGATATCATCAACATCGCCTTGACCGTTACGAATAGCAATTAATACTTTCATAACAGACACGATGTCTTCTTTGCTTAATGTACCAGGGCCTGTGTCTGTATCGTAACCAACACGGCTATTGAACTTCATACGACCTACAGTAGATAAGTCATAACGTTCTTCAGAGAAGAACAAGTTCTGGAATAAGGCTTCAGCCGCGTCTTTCGTCGGTGGCTCGCCTGGGCGCATCATGCGGTAAATTTCTACTAGTGCTTCTAAACGGCTGCTTGCAGAGTCAATGTTTAATGTATTTGACATGTAAGCACCGCTGTCCACTTCATTGATATATAACGTATCAATTTTAGTGTAACCGGCTTTAACCAATTCAGCCATTAGCTCTAGAGTTAGCTCGTCATTTGCATTTGCAATAACTTCACCAGTTGACTCATCAACATAGTTTTTAGCTACAATACGGCCAATGATGTACTCATGTGGTACTTCTAATTGCTTAATGCCTTTCTTTTCGATGCTCTTGATGTGGCGAGCCGTAACACGACGACCGCTTTCAACAAATACTTCACCGTCTTCGCTCTTGATATCAAAAGCGGCAGTTTCACCACGTAAACGCGAAGGTACAAGTTCCATAAGAACTTTACCATTCGTTACTTCAAACGTAGTGTTATCGAAGAACATATCTAGGATTTGTTCGCTAGAATACTCTAGTGCACGTAGGATGATAGACGCCGGTAATTTACGACGACGGTCAATACGTACATATAAGTTATCTTTTGCATCAAATTCGAAGTCTAACCATGAACCACGGTAAGGTATAACGCGTGCGTTATATAATACTTTACCCGATGAATGGGTTTTACCGCGGTCGTTATCAAAGAATACACCAGGGCTACGGTGTAGCTGAGAAACGATAACACGCTCTGTACCATTGATTACAAAAGTACCGGTATCTGTCATGAGCGGAATTTCGCCCATGTAAACTTCTTGCTCTTTAATGTCTTTAACTGTGCCTGGTGCTTCTTTGTCCATAACAACAAGACGCAGTTTCACGCGAAGTGGAGCAGAATAAGTCACACCGCGAATTTGACATTCTTTTACATCGAAAACTGGCTCACCAATACGGTAACTTACGTATTGAAGCTCAGAATTTCCCGAGTAGCTTTTAATAGGGAACACAGAACGGAAGGCAGCTTCCAAACCATGATCGCCATCAGCGTCCGGCACTAAGAATTTTTTAAACGATTCTAACTGTGTAGACAGTAAAAAAGGTATATCCAAAACTTGTGGACGTTTACCAAAATCCTTACGGATACGTTTCTTTTCAGAATAAGAGTAAGCCATGGGGTTCCTCAGCTTGCTGATCTTTGACCCGACCTGTTCTTGTAAGAACAGACTTAACTGGCAGCTATGCCAAGATTTTACAACATTTAACTGTTGTTCTAATTAGATCCCACTTTAACACTAGCAAACTATAAAGCGTTGAAAGTAAAGAAAAAATCAGATTTTATTTGAACTAAAAGAGTGCATCACTCTATAGCGCAAAAAGGCCGGTGATTAAATAATCACCAGCCCTTGCCTGATTTCTCAGGCAGCGAACTTAGCAAAAGCTAAATTACTTAACCTCAACTTCAGCACCAGCTTCAGTAAGATCTTTTGCAAGTGCTTCAGCTTCTTCTTTAGATACACCTTCTTTAACAGGTGTAGGAGCAGCTTCAACAAGAGCTTTCGCTTCTTTAAGGCCAAGGCCAGTTGCGCTACGAACAGCTTTGATTGCAGAAACCTTGTTAGCGCCAGCGCCAGTAAGGATTACGTCAAATTCTGTTTTCTCTTCAGCAGCTTCAGCAGCTGGACCAGCTACCATTGCAGCTGCAGCAGTTACGCCGAATTTTTCTTCCATTGCTTCGATAAGAGCAACAACGTCCATTACTGACATTTCAGCAATTGCGTCAAGGATTTGGTCTTTAGATACAGACATTACAAATTTCCTAATAATTAACGGACATTACGTCCAAATAAATTTTACACCGAAAGTGAGATTAAACAGCTTAAAATTAAGCAGCTTGCTCTTCTTTCTGTACACGTACTGCTTCAATTGTTTTACACAATTTGCCAGCAGACGCTTCTTTCATAGCACTCATTAAGCGTGCAACAGCTTCGTCGTATGTAGGTAATGTAGCAAGCATTGCTGCATCAACAACATTTCCTTCAAAAGCGGCCGTTTTAAGCTCGAATTTCTCATTCTTTTTCGCGAAATCTGAAAAGATACGCGCAGCAGCACCTGGGTGCTCTGATGAGAAAGCGATTAAGCTTGGACCAACAAATGAATCAGAAAGACACTCAAAATCTGTTCCTTCAAGAGCACGTTTTGCTAAAGTGTTACGGACAACTTTCATCCAAACACCATTTGCACGAGCTTCTTTACGAAGGGCAGTGATTGCGCCAACTGTTACACCACGAGAATCTGCAACAACTGCAGATAGAGCACCATTGGCTGCTTCGTTGACTTCAGCAACTATTGCTTTTTTGCCTTGAAGATTTAAAGCCATGGGTGTTACTCCTGGTTTAATGGGGATACCGATTATCGGATTCCCCTGTTCTACTCTTCCCTACCAAACAAGGTAGAGATGCTTTTTACGGCGAGAGCCAGAAGGATTAGGAAAAATCTATCTGGGGTCTACACCGTCTACGTAGGTGAATATTAAGGCCGAAGCCACCTACGGTCTTGGACGGAAGCCCAATTTATCGTTAACCCCGAAGGCTTAACGAAATTATGGACTTCAACCCGAATTCTTTACTTTGCCAATTAATAAATTAATCAACAAAATGGCGCGAAATTATAGTACAAATTTCACGCCATGTAAACACTAATTAAGCTACAGTTGTGCTTAAAGTGCCTTGGTCAACAGAAACGCCTGCGCCCATTGTTGTAGATATAGTTACTTTCTTCAAGTAAACACCTTTAGCTTGAGAAGGTTTAGCCTTCTTAAGCGCAACAATTAGAGACTCAAGGTTTTGTTGTAATTGCTCTGCAGTGAAATCAACCTTACCAATAGTAGTATGGATGATGCCATTTTTGTCATTACGGTAACGTACTTGACCTGCTTTAGCATTTTTAACTGCTTCTGCAACGTTAGGCGTTACAGTACCAGTTTTAGGGTTTGGCATTAGACCACGTGGGCCTAAGATTTGACCTAGTTGACCAACAACACGCATAGCGTCTGGTGATGCAACAACAACGTCAAAGTTCATCTCGCCTTTTTTAACTAGTTCAGCAAGATCTTCCATGCCTACTAATTCAGCACCGGCTTCTTTTGCAGCTTCTGCATTAGCGCCTTGTGTGAATACAGCAACACGAACGTCACGACCAGTACCGTTAGGTAGTACAGTAGCACCACGAACGTTTTGATCAGATTTACGAGCATCGATACCAAGGTTAACGGCAACGTCAACACTTTCTACGAATTTAGCTGTCGCTAACTCTTTTAAAAGAGCAACTGCTTCATTGATTTCGTAATCTTTTGTTACTTCCACTTTTTCGCGGATAGTACGCATACGTTTAGTTAATTTAGCCATTTCTTAGTCCTCTACGTTCAAGCCCATCGCACGCGCAGAACCTGCGATAGTGCGAACCGCTGCGTCCATATCGGCAGCTGTAAGGTCAGTTCGTTTTGTCTCAACAATTTCTTCAAGTTGAGCACGAGTTACTGTGCCTACTTTATCAGTGTTAGGACGGCCTGAGCCTGACTTGATACCAGCAGCTTTCTTAAGTAAGTAAGCAGCAGGTGGCGTTTTCATGTCGAACGTAAATGAACGGTCACCGTAAACAGAGATCACTACAGGAACTGGAGCGCCTTTTTCGATAGACTCTGTACGTGCGTTAAACGCTTTACAGAATTCCATGATGTTTACACCGTGTTGACCTAGTGCAGGACCTACTGGAGGACTAGGATTAGCCATACCAGCGGCAACTTGTAGCTTGATTAGAGCTTCAACTTTTTTAGCCATTATAAATACCTCATTTGGTGGGTCTCAGCCTTGTGCGCGCGAGGACGCGTACTCTAACGGCTTCCCAGTTTAAAAATTGGTTTCGTACTTTTTGCACAGTAAAAATAAATTTTACCTTAATACAAAAAGGCCGCTGATTATAAGTTAATCAGCGACCTTTTTCAAGCTTCATGCCAAAATTTAAATAAAAATTAGCGAAGCTTTTTTAATCAATTACTTATCTTGCTCAACTTGACCGAATTCAAGCTCAACTGGCGTAGAACGACCAAAAATAAGTACAGATACTTTTACGCGGCTCTTTTCGTAGTCAACTTCTTCAACTACACCACTGAAATCTGCAAATGGTCCGTCTGTAACGCGAACAACTTCACCTGGTTCAAATAATGTAGCAGGTTTAGGTGCTTCAGCATTTTCTTGAAGGCGATTAAGAATGCGTTCTGCTTCTTTAGGAGTTATTGGAGCAGGACGATCAGACGTTCCACCAATAAAGCCCATTACACGTTCAGTGCTGTTCACTAAGTGCCAGCTTGCGTCATTCATATCCATTTGTACTAATACATAACCTGGAAAGAATTTACGCTCAGATTTACGCTTTTGGCCAGCGCGCATCTCAACAACTTCTTCAGTTGGTACTAGTATCTCACCAAAGCTCGATTCAAGACCTTCGATTTTAATGTGTTCAGTTAACGTTTGAGCTACACGCTTTTCGTAACCAGAAAAGGCTTGTACTACATACCAACGTAACTTAATTTCTTTGTTCTCGTTCTCATCCGACATGGGATCAGATCTCCAATCCAGTTAAAAAGCCTACAGCGCGGAATAAAATGCCATCTAATCCCCAAAGGATAAGTGCCATAATCACTGTTGCAACCATTACAATTAATGTCGTGTGGGTAGTTTCTTGGCGCGTTGGCCAAATAACTTTGCGTACTTCAATTCGAGCTTCTTTAGCGAAAGCAAGAAAGTTACGTCCCTTAAATGTTTGCGAGGCAATTGCTAATCCGGCCGCTATTGCAACAACAACGCCGATAGCACGTAGTAGTACAGATTGATCTGCATACATGTGATTACCAACAACTGCGCCTGCAAGTAGCGCGATTGCTACTAACCACTTTACTGACTCCATCGCACTTGATGGTGTTTCTACATTCGTGCTCATAATATTATTACCTTAACTACAGACACAACAACCCTACACTACGGTAAGGTTAATCCATTAAAATCTAAACTTAAAAACAGACTTAATTTAAACCGGTTTTTAATCTCAGACTACTCAAACCACAAGTAAAACTGGCAGGGGCGGAGAGATTCGAACTCCCAACCATCGGTTTTGGAGACCGCTGTTCTACCAATTGGAACTACGCCCCTGCAAAGTGGATGCCTATTATACTTACGCAGTCCATTAACACAAGCCTAAAAGATACCCACATTGGAAAATCTCGGCATTGCATTAAAAAATCAATCTTAACATTGATTAAAAAGCAGTTTATGATTGTCCAAATTATAGGGACTCACAATTAGATGGGAAGTCTGTGAAAGCAATAAAAACAATCATAAGATATAAAATTATTAGCTTTTTATTATTATTTCATATTAGTTCTTATGCCCTGCCATTGTACTTAGATACATATACAAATGAACAAGGTTTATCACAAAATTCAATTACCTGCAGTACCACTGATGAAAAAGGGTTTCATTGGTTTGCTACCCAAGGTGGCTTAAACCGATTTGATGGGTATGAATTTAAGCACTATAAATTCAATCCTTCGCAACCTAGTATTTCGGGAAATTGGATTACGGACTGCCTGAATTTAGGAAACGGCCACATTTGGTTTGCTACAACAAGTAATGGACTTAACTTATTAAATACTGAAACAGGAAGTTTTAGTGTTTTTAACCAGTACTCAACCCCTCCTATTACAAACGAACGTATTTCATTAATTTCTTCTAATTCGCCACAAATCATTTGGATTGGTCACGATAAAGGGCAACTTACTCGTTTAGATACATACACAGGTACTACCGAATTATTTTCTTATCAGGGCACGAATCACTTAAATGTTGTTTTTAAGGATGTGCTTTTTGATGATCAAAAAAACCTTTGGTTAGCAAGTAGTATCGGGCTGATTAAGTTCGATACACAAACACATCGGTTCGAACATATATCTAATAGCCCTGAACAGCTCTGGCAATTAAAAAAAGCAGCAAACGGCAAATTTATTATAGGAGGCAAGACTGGTCTAAGTGTTTTTGACTCAAACACACTCGCATTTTATAACTTTGAGCAACTCAAAAATGTTTGGGTCACAGATATACTTTTTGATGATGAAAAAAAATTATGGGTAAGCACTTATGGTCATGGTCTTTATTACCAAGCTACAGATAATTTATTAAGTAGCGAGTTTCGTCAACTTACTCACTCTCCAGATTTAAAACATGGCTTAGCTAACGATCACCTATTATCACTTTACCAAGACCCTCAAGGCATTATTTGGATTGGTACAGACGGCTATGGATTACATCGCTATGATAAAAGGCAGGCTCAGTTTGGTCATCAAAAACATCAAAGCAATAACCCAGCTTCTATCTCGAATGACTTTGTAAGAGCAATACTCAAAGACAGTAACAACTTACTTTGGGTGGGTACGCGCGACGGACTTAACAAACAAACTGACACAGGATTTAAACGCTATAAAACAGATAAAAATCAAGATATAGGCTTAACTAATAACAATATATTTAGTCTTTATGAAGATGCCAATAAACGCGTATGGATAGGCACATACGGAGGTGGTTTACTGCTTTACAACCCAATTAATGATAACTTTTCGGCTTTTACTGTGCAAAGCCATCAACTCAGTAGTAACCGTATTTATGCAATCGAAGGTGATCTAAGTGGTAATTTATGGCTGGGCAGTAACGAAGGCTTAACGCGATTTAATCCCGATACTTTACAGGTTACAAATTTTAAATACACCGCAGATAAAAATAGTATCTCAAATAATACTGTTTTTAGTATTACTTATGACAGCGACAACAACGCTATATGGGCAGGAACCCGCGCAGGGTTAAATAAACTTTCTTTACATGATGAAACATTCACCCATTACCAAAGCGATCTTAAAAAGCCTAATAGTTTAACGCACGACATGGTTACATCCTTGCATTTACAAGATAAAAACACTTTATGGGTAGGTACTTTTGGCGGGCTCAATAAGTTAAATATCCAAACAAACAAAGTAATAAACATTACAGAGTTTGATGGCTTACTTAACGATAATATTTTTGCAATTAAACAAGATAGCAGCGGTTACTTGTGGCTAAGCAGCAACCAAGGCCTAACCCGTTACGCTCCTCAAACCCAACAAATGCAGCATTTTTTACCCGCAAACGGTATACAGCATCATTCTTTTATTTTAGGTGCCGCTTTTCAAGCCGATGACGGCGAGCTATTTTTTGGTGGTATTAATGGTTTTAATCAATTTGATCCGTTAAAACTAACCCTAGCAACTCAACCCCCAGAACCCGTTATTACAGACTTACTTATTTATAACCAGTCAGTCGCGACGCAGCAATATATAAAAAACAAGACCCAAACGGCTAAGCTTATAAGCTATACAGACAGACTCTTTTTTAAAGAAGAAGATGGTGTTATCGGCTTTAAATTTTCTGCTTTAAACAGTGCAGAGCCCCCTTCTCAATACCAATATGCTTACAAGTTAGCTGGGTTAGATAAGCAGTTTTTATACGCAAACAAAAACCAGAGGCAAGTTAGTTATTCTCAACTTCCCGCTGGAAGCTATCACTTTATTGTAAAAGTTAAAGATCAATACGGTCAATGGAGTGATGATAAAACAATGGTTGCGCTTAAAGTTACTCCACCTTGGTGGAAGAACAATGTTGCCTATGTAACTTACATCATTATCGTATTATTTATAATGTGGTTAATTATAACAGCAAGGTATAGAGCTAACGTTGCAGAGCAAGCAAACTTAAAAGAGAAAGAACTTAGCAACTTAAAAACCCAACTATTAGATAATGTTAGCCATGAACTTAAAACACCATTGAGCTTAATATTAGCGCCACTTGAGAGTTTACAAAAAAGCCATAAGGATTCAGACACCCAACAAAAACTAGCGATGATTCAACGTAATAGCTATAAGCTATTGGATCAAATAAACCAACTTTTACAGCTCAGCCAGCGCCCAAGCACAGCAGTGAAACACGTCACACCCTATGCTATAAAGCCGGTAGTTGAACAATTAATTGAAGATTTCACCCCTTTATTTAAACAAAAAAATATTACGTTCGAGTTTGAAGATTTAACACAAAAAACTATTCCCATTAAATTAGAGCTAAATCATACAATTTCTATTATCAGTAACTTATTGAGTAACGCACAAAAATACACTCCAAACACTGGCAAAGTATTACTTCAGCTATTAACTCAAAAACAAACATTAATCATCACAGTCTCAGATACTGGTGTTGGTATAGATAAAGAGCACCTTGAGACCGTTTTTCAACGATTTACACGCATAGATACGAGTAATCAAAGTGGTAGCGGTATTGGCTTAGCGCTGGTGAAGCAGCTAGTTGAGCAATATGGAGGAACTATTGAACTTAAAAGTGAATTAAACAAAGGAAGTTGTTTTACTGTTTCACTCCCAACAACTCAAACAGACGAAACCTCTAACCTCACGGCTCTTGCTGTGTCTAAAAACAATAATTTATGTGCAGTAAAAAGTAATAAGATTCTTATTATTGAAGACAACGATGAAATGCGTGATTTAATAACGTCACTATTTATTAGTAGCTTCACGTGTATAAGTGCAGCTAACGGAGAGCTAGGTTTAGCTTTATGTAAAAACGAAATGCCTGACTTGGTAATAAGTGATGTAATGATGCCTGTTATGGATGGCTATCAGTTTATTAAAGCACTGCGCAGCGACACGGCTATTAGCCATATTCCGGTGTTATTACTTTCAGCAAAGGCAGATACGCATAGTAAATTAAAGGGCCTAGACTTACTTGCTGATGACTATTTGAGTAAACCTTTTGAGCCGCAGCTGTTACTCAGCCGCGTTCAAGGGTTATTAACGATTAGAGAAGTACTTAATCAACATTTAAAACAACAACTACCTGCTTTATCACAAACAACCCAGCTCGACCCACAAATGGCGCAAAGTAAAGATTATGTATTTACCGAGCGTGTAAAAACGACAGTAAAAGAGCATTACCAAGACGAAGCATTTAGCGTAGAAGAATTTGCAGCAGCGCTCTACCTTAGCCCTCGCGCTTTACAATTAAAAATGAAAGCCTTGTACAACCTAACACCAAGCGATTACATTCGAAATATTCGTTTAGAATTTGCACAAGAGCTTTTAAAAAATAGTGAGCTTGCAATTGGTCTAGTAGCACAGCAAGTTGGCTTTAATTCACAAAGCTACTTTGCCCGGTGCTTTAAAGCAAAATATAATATGTCCCCAAAACAGTTTCGCGAACAATCCTGATAAATTTCGCCTGTGTGACTAAATATTTCGCACCAGTACTATTATTAACCTACTGATTTAACTAAATTAACATGAATTTAAATATTAAAGGAAATGCACTGCATTTCCCTTGAGCATATTAATTAAGGACAGTCATATGTTAAAAGCACCACAAAAACTATTATTAACGGCACTATTAACTGCCACTCTTAGCGCTTGTCAAAGCACCTCCACAAATGTTACGTCAGGTCAAAATTCACCAGACATAAACACTGTCGCCCAAGAACAATACAATGGGCCTAAAGCTCGTATTGCTGTTGCACGCTTTACCGACAAATCAAACAACTCAAAATGGTGGCGTAAAGAAATAGGCGACGGTATGGCTGATCAATTAACTACGGCACTCGTATCAACAAATCGCTTTATTGTTTTAGAGCGCCAAGCGCTTGATGCTGTTTTATCAGAACAAGACCTAGCAGCCTCAGGTCGCGTTAGTGCATCATCGGGTGCCGCTTATGGTGAGATTGAAGGCGCTGAAATAGTCGTTATTGCAGCGGTAACTGAATTTGATGACGATAGCTCTGGTGCAAGTGTTGGCAGTGGCGGCTTTATGGGTGATGTATTTAGCTCTGTATCCGCTGGTTTCTCAGGCTCGCATATGGCGATTGATCTTCGTCTAATAGATACACGCACATCACGCATTTTAGCTGCAACAAGTGTTGAAGGTGGCAGTAAAGATTTTGACTTTACTGGAGCCGCAACCAACTTTGGTGGCGCACTTGTTGGCGGTAATATTAGTGGATGGTCTGATACCCCTAAAGAAAAAGCCCTTCGTGAAGTTATTATTAAAGCGATTGAGTTTTTAGAAACTAAAATTCCAGATACTTACTATCGCTATAACAGTAATAACACTTTAGCATCGGGTTACACTGCGCCGCCACCGGCAGCTGTACAAGCAAAAACAGCCAGCAAGAGCGCTGTAACAGTCGATGTACCCACTCATAGAATGCCACATTATGAAAAGATGGATTTAGCAATGTCGCGCCTAAGCTTGGTATGTTTGGGTTACCTAAGAAACCAGCCTGATTACGAAGAATTTGAAACACAGGATGTTGAGTACGATCGTAAAACAGTTATCGCACTTCGTGAGTACCAACAAGATAAAAAACTAAAGGTAACCGGTTTAGCTGATGAAACAACTAAGAAGTCACTTGATGATAGTGGTTGTATTGCTAAAACGAACAAATCAAGCCTCGAAAGTATAAGCAACATGTTTAAGTTTAATTAATGGCTTTGACTTGGGTAGCTAATAAAAAGAGCTACCCAAGTACTCACTATCTAGTTAGCGCCTTTAACAAGTGGCACTCCGTTATTACCTACCGGAATATAAACAGTTGTATGATTAGGCGACTCAGCCATTTTTATTTGTGCATTAATTGCTTCATGTTGAATGTAATTAGCTGTTAGTGTTGCGTTAATGATCTTCTGAGCTTGAGCAATCCCTTTGGCTTCTTCAACCCTAATTTCAGCGTCTTTTTTGGCAATCTCTTTTTGTGTTTCTTTTTCCGATAATAGCTGCTGAGCTGCCAACTTTTTCTCAACTGCATTAGCAACAATATCGGGGTAATTAATATTGCCTACTACAACGTTTGCAAGTTTAAACGGCGTTGTCGATAAATAACTTTGCAGGCGCAAAGTCACTTCCTTCGCAATTTTCTCACGATTTGTTTTAAGCTCGCCACTATCGTATTTTTGTACTGTATCGCGCACATACGTTCTAAAAGTTTCACGTACAAAGCGTTTATACCAATTTTCGGCGCCATATTTTTCCACAACAGTTCTAACCGACCCACTTTCAATAGCAATCACTGCATGAAAATCGAATTTAATATTTAAATCATCATTAGCCAGTATTCTAAATGTTTCGGTATATGTATTAGGTCGCATATCGATGTTTACCACTTCATTTCGCAGTAATGACATACCGTAATTAGATGGGCCCTTCATTGTTCCTTGATAACCACCTTCACCAAATACACGCGGCTTTTCGAATACGTAGCCTTCTTCACCTGCGGGTGTGCTTGGGTTAGTACATGCAGTTAATCCAAAACCAACGACTCCTACAACCAATGCACCTTTAAATAGGTTATTAAACAATGTTTGTGTCCCGGAGTTTCTTGCTCTCATTATTTATCCTTTAATTACTTTTTAATATTGTATAAACATCGCTTAACAGGCTCGAGGCACCAAACCTAAATGTATTTGCTTGCAGATAATCATCTCCCATTATCGCGCGTGCTAGCGCTAAATAATCACTGGCATCGGCAACAGTTTTAACACCACCGGCAGCTTTAAAGCCCACACGTTTATCTGAGTTTTTAATAGCTGTTAGCATAATTTTTGTTGATTCAAGTGTGGCATTTACAGCGACCTTACCTGTACTGGTTTTTACAAAATCAGCACCGCCTTTAATTGCAAGCTCCGTGGCCTGAGTTATGAGTGCTTCAGTTTTTAGCTCTCCACTTTCTATTATTACTTTTAATTGAGCGTGCGACCCACACGCTTTTTTACTTTCGCTTACATAGCTAAGTACTGTTTGAACATCGCCCGCTATGAGTTTTTTGTAAGGAATAACCAAATCAATTTCGTCAGCGCCGCGCTCTATTGCAATAAGTGTTTCGTTAATTACATCACTCAGTGGTGCATCACCCGTTGGGAAATTAGTGACTGTTGCAACTTTTACGTGGTTAAGCTCACGCGCTGCGAGTGCTATTTTTGCATCATCAACAAAGTCGCTATAAACACATACAGCGGCAGGTGTGCCCAGCGTCGGGTTTATACTATCAACAAGCGCTTGAATGCTTTTGGTGGTATCGCTGGTGTTTAAGCTTGTTAAATCCATCAGTGCGACTGCTAATGCGGCATCTTTTTGGTGTTGTGTCATTAGAGCTCCGTTGCTTATGTAATACCAATTTTATTAAAAACATAATCATTTTAGCGTATTAAATAACTCACTAACTACGTTAAAAATTATTTATATAGAACAACTATGTATCATAATTTTAGCCTTGTTATTGAGCTATTTTCTCGTCGCTATAATAGATCACTAATTTAATGCAATTGGTATAAGTACAAAATAGAATATGCTTCCATATTAACAAATTAAACCAAACTCGCTATAGCTCATAACCAAACACTATAAGCTGTTTATTTTACTTGTAACTCGGCGCAATCCCTTGTTAACTAACTCTTAGGCCTAAAAAGCCCACCTATTATAACTTTTGGTTATATCAACTTGGTTTTAATTATTTTTTACTTATTGATAGCCGCTATATTCTGCTTATCAGAATAAAGCGTTTTCTTATATTTGAATTTGTTTAGGGGTCTTATTAACGTGCAGTATTTACCTATCTTTACCAAACTCGACAACAAACCAGTATTGGTTGTTGGCGGTGGAGAGGTCGCATTACGCAAATGTCGCGCGTTTTTAAAAGCGAGAGCGAGCGTTACTTTAGTAGCGCCTTGGTTTTGCGACGAACTAAAAGAGCATGCACATAATAATGAAGTAACGCTTATTGATGCTTATTTTGATGAGTCGCATCTCGATGGAACAATGCTTGTTATCGCAGCAACCGACCACGATGAAGTAAACAACAACGTATTTGAACTTGCCAATGCCCGCAATGTATTTGTAAACGTGGTTGATGACCAACCTAAATGTACGTTTATATTCCCATCCATTGTTGACCGCGACCCAATTACGATTGCTATATCAAGTGCAGGCACAGCGCCGGTACTTGCACGTCGCTTACGCGAAAAGCTCGAAACCCTTATTCCGCATCATATTGGCCCACTTGCAACACTTGTCGGTGGCTTTAGAGACAAAGTAAAAAAACGCTTTAAACATTTTTCAGACCGCCGCCAATTTTGGGAAGGCGTATTCGACTCATCTGTCGTGAGTAAAGTGCAAACCGGTGATACTCAAGCCGCACAGCAACAGCTAGAACAAATGCTAGATGCTAAAGCAGAACCTGAAGGCGAAGTATATGTAGTAGGTGCAGGCCCTGGCGATCCAGAGCTTTTAACACTTAAAGCACTGCAACTTATGCAACAAGCCGATGTGGTTGTATACGACTTTTTAGTGTCTGACGAAATTATGGAATTAGTGCGTCGTGATGCTGACCTTATTTGTGTAGGCAAACGCTTAGGCGATCATAGTGTTGTTCAAGACGACACCAACCAAATGCTGGTCGACCTTGCTAAACAAGGCAAAAAAGTGTGCCGCATTAAAGGTGGCGATCCGTTTATTTATGGCCGTGGTGGCGAAGAAGTACAAGTACTGGCTGCTAACAACGTAAATTATCAAATTGTACCAGGTATTACAGCCGCTGCAGGTTGTAGTGCTTATGCGGGTATTCCGCTTACGCATCGTGACCATGCACAAGCCATTCAATTTGTAACTGGACATTGTAAAAAAGACGGTCAAGAACTTGATTGGCAATCGCTGGCAAAAGCAAATCAAACGCTTGCTATTTACATGGGCGTAATTAAATCGCCGCACATACAAAGCGAGCTTTTAAAACATGGCCGTAAAGCCGACACCCCTGTTGCCATTATCGAAAACGGTACACGTAAAAATCAGCGTGTAGTAACAGGCCAATTAGGCGAACTTGCCGACTTAATCCAGCGCAACAGCATTATATCGCCTGCGCTACTCATTATTGGTGAAGTAGCCGCCCTGCACTCGCAACTAGCGTGGTTTGGGAAAAACGAACAAACAAGCAGCTTTGCACAGCCGCTAACAGATGTATCAAATACATAACCGAATTTTAAATTTGTAACTTTTAATCATTTTAGTAGGACGACTAACAATGGCTTTAACTCACCTTCAGCAACTTGAAGCTGAAAGTATCAAAATCATGCGCGAAGTCGCCGCTGAGTTTGAGAACCCAGTAATGCTTTACTCTATTGGTAAAGATTCGTCGGTACTTTTGCACTTAGCGCGTAAAGCATTTTACCCTGCAAAAATTCCGTTTCCGTTATTACACGTAGACACCAATTGGAAGTTTCGTGAAATGATTGAGTTTCGCGACCGTATAGCTAAAGAATACGGTTTTGACCTACTGGTACACAAAAATCCAGAAGGCATTGAAATGGGTGTAGGCCCGTTTACGCATGGCTCGGGTAAACATACCGACATAATGAAAACCCAAGGCTTAAAGCAGGCACTTAACAAATATGGTTTTGATGCTGCATTTGGTGGCGCACGCCGCGACGAAGAAAAATCACGCGCAAAAGAGCGTGTTTATTCGTTCCGCGACAAACACCACCGTTGGGACCCTAAAAACCAACGTCCTGAGCTTTGGAACACTTATAACAGCCAAGTTAATCCGGGCGAAAGCATTCGTGTTTTCCCGTTATCTAACTGGACTGAGCTTGATATTTGGCAATACATTTACCAAGAAAACATCGACATGGTGCCGCTTTACCTAGCAAAAGAGCGCCCTGTTGTTGATCGCGATGGCACCCTAATTATGGTTGACGATGAGCGTATGCCACTTAACGAGGGTGAAGTACCGCAAATGAAATCTGTACGTTTTCGTACATTAGGCTGCTACCCACTTACCGGTGCAGTTGAGTCAACAGCAAGTACTTTAACCGAAATCATCGAGGAAATGCTGCTATCTACGTCATCTGAACGTGAAGGTCGTGTTATTGACCATGATTCAGCAGGCTCAATGGAGAAGAAAAAACGTGAGGGGTATTTTTAATGTCTAGCCAAAATAACGATACATTTAACGAAGTAAAAGAAATAGGCATAGACGCCTACCTAGAACGCCAACAAGACAAAAGCTTATTGCGTATGCTTACGTGTGGCAGCGTAGATGACGGTAAATCAACATTGATTGGCCGCCTGCTGCACGACAGCCACCAAATTTATGAAGATCAGCTAGCTGCTCTTCATAAAGATAACGAAAAAGTAGGTAATGCAGGTGAAGATCTTGACCTTGCATTATTAGTTGATGGCCTACAAGCTGAGCGTGAGCAAGGCATTACCATTGACGTAGCGTACCGTTACTTTTCAACGGCTAAGCGTAAATTTATTATTGCCGACACACCAGGGCATGAGCAATACACGCGCAACATGGTAACGGGTGCATCAACAAGCGATGTCGCTATTATTTTGGTTGATGCGCGTTACGGCGTGCAAGTACAAACCAAGCGTCACAGCTTTATTTGTGACTCGCTGGGCATTAAGCAGTTTGTTGTTGCCGTTAATAAAATGGATATCGTTGATTTTGACGAAACCGTGTATGAAAAAATTAAGGCCGATTACCTTAAATTTGCTGAGCAACTTAACGTATCAAACATTAAGTTTGTGCCTATGTCGGCGCTTAAAGGCGACAACGTAGTAACTCGCTCTGCTCATACACCGTATTACACTGACAAGCCGCTACTTGAATTACTAGAAGATTCGCCAGCAGCCGAAACAGATACAGGCTTTGAAGCGCGCCTACCAGTGCAATATGTAGTGCGTCCTAACTTAAACTTCCGTGGTTTTCAGGGCACACTTACGTCGGGCAAGATACACGTAGGCGATGCAATAAAAGTATTACCATCGGGTAAAACATCAAGCATTAAAGAAATTGTTACCTTTGATGGCAATTTAGACAGCGCAGAAGCAGGCCAAGCAATTACCGTTACCCTAAATAACGAAATTGATATTAGCCGAGGCGACGTAATAGTCCCTGCAAATTCAACAGCTGTGGTTACTAACCAGCTACAAGCTAAAATTGTGTGGATGCATGAGTCGCCATTAGTATTAGGTAAAAGTTATAACCTAAAACTAGGCAGCAAAAATACCTCAGCTATTGTTACAAAAATTGATTACACAATTGATGTAAACACGCTTGAGCACGGCACTGCCGATTCACTACAGTTAAACGAAATTGCGATTGTAACGCTTGAACTAACCGAAACTATTTTGGCAGACGAGTACCACAGCAATCACGAAACAGGTTCGTTTATCCTAATCGATCGGTTATCAAACCTAACGGTTGCTGCGGGCATGATTGAACAAGTACTACAAAGCCAAGCGCAGCAAAGTAACTTTAGCGAATTTGAAGTTGAATTTAACACCTTAGTACGCAAGCACTTCCCGCATTGGCAAGCGCTTGACATATCTAAGTTATAAGTTAACTTTAGCCTGTTAGGAATTTAAAAGCATGGTAGAACAGCTCGTTTTAACAGGCATTATGCTTACCTTAGTCGGGTGCCTTTTTGGCACCCGTATTAATCCAGCATGGTTATTTGTAAGCGCCATTGGCACCAGCTACTTAGCAGGGCTAATCGATCTTGAAAGTATGTTAGTTAATTACGCTAACCCGTCGCTTATCACCTTAGTGCTATTGGTGTTAGTGTCAACCGCAATAGAAAAAACCACCCTAATTCAAAAGTTAGCGCAATCGCTATCTAAAGGTAGTTTAGTAAAGTCGGTTACAAAATTAGGGTTATCAACCGCCTTTTTATCGTCGTTTACTAACAATACCGCCGTTGTTGCATCACTTATTACCGCGATAAAAGACAACCCCAATCACTCCCCTTCAAAGCTATTATTACCGCTGTCGTACACTGCTATTTTGGGCGGCACCATTACGCTTATTGGTACATCAACCAACTTAATCGTTAATGGTTTTGCAGTCGATGCGGGCATGAAACCGCTGGGGTTTTTTGACTTTACCTTAGTGGGTTTAGGCGCGTTAAGCGTAGGCCTAATTACCATTTTAGTAATGCTTAAATACTTACCCGACAACGGTAAAACCGATCAAGAAGTCGTGCCTTTTTATCTAGAAGGCAAAGTACAAGCAAACTCAAAATTAATAGGGCGTACCGTTGAAGAAAACGGCCTACGTGATTTAAAAGACTTATTCCTTGCTGAAATCATTCGCGATGGCAGCCGCATTTGCGCAGTCACCCCGCAGCAAATCATTCAAAAAGATGACGTGCTGCTGTTTGTCGGTGACATAAAATCGGTGCCATTACTTACCCGTTTCGACGGCCTAAAAGTAGTACACGAAAATCATCAAAAAGACATAGAACACTTAGTAGAAGTCGTTGTAAGTCAGTCTTCAAAATTTATAGGTAAAACCGTAAAAGAAGCCCGCTTTAGAGAGCAATTTCATGCTGCTGTTATTGCCATTCGCCGTGGTCACGACCGCTTACAAGGCGGCCTTGGGCAAGTGCAATTACAAGCTGGCGACTCGCTTATACTCGCACCAGGTAAAAACTTTTACACCTTGCCTAATTTAAAGCGCGAATTTGTGTATATTTCAGGGTTTGACTTACAAGCCCACCTTGCACCTAAACAATCAAACATTGTGCTACTAAGCTTTGCCGCAGTACTGGGTTTAAGCATTATTGGCATAGTGCCGCTGGTTAAAGGCTTATTAGTATTACTAATTGGCTTAATGCTCAGTGGCACCATAAAACTTAACGAAGTAAAACGCCGTTTTCCTATCGAGTTACTCGTAGTCGTAGGCAGCGCCATTGGCCTTGCTAAGTTAATGATAGGCACCGGACTTGCCGGGCAAATATCCGACGCCATGTTTATGGTACTTGGCGACTTTGGTCCTTACGGCGCATTTATTGCCATATTTTTAATGACCGTATTATTTACCGAGCTTATTACTAATAACGCAGCAGCTGCCTTGTCGTTCCCTGTTGCTTACTCGCTCGCGGTTGGTTTTAATGTAGACCCGCTGCCATTTATTATGGCGGTTGCCTTTGGCGCATCAGCTAGCTTTATATCGCCATTTGGGTATCAAACTAATCTAATGGTTTATAGCGCGGGTAACTATCGCTTAAAAGATTACATAGTGATGGGCTTACCCCTTTCTATTATTTATTCAATCACGGTATTAACCTTGATCCCGCTGGTATTTCCGTTTTAATACCTGCGCTTACAGCATAAGAGACTCTCACTATGGATGAAAATATAGTTTGGCATAACTACGCAACTACAAAAGCACAGCGTAGTGAGCAAAAAAAACATAAGCCCGCTATTTTATGGTTTACCGGCTTTTCAGGCTCTGGTAAAAGCACCGTAGCAAACGCACTAGAAGCGGCGCTTAATCAACAAGGTACGCACACTTACCTGCTCGATGGCGACAACGTACGCCACGGTTTATGTAAAGACCTAGGCTTTAGCGACGAAGACCGCATTGAAAACATACGCCGCGTAGGCGAAACCGCTAAACTAATGACCGACGCTGGCTTGTTAGTACTTACTGCGTTTATATCGCCTTTTAGAGCGGAGCGCGATATGGTGCGCAGCCTAGTAGACGAAGGCGAATTTATTGAAGTCTTTATCGATACCCCACTGGATGTATGCGAAAGCCGCGATCCAAAAGGCTTATACAAAAAAGCCCGCGCTGGAGAGATAAAACACTTCACCGGTATCGATTCAAGCTACGAAGTGCCAAACAATCCAGAAATAATTTTAGATACAAGTAAAAACACCCTAGACCAATCGGTTACACAACTGATAACGTATCTAAAACAAAAGCACATAATATAGGTTAACCCCATGAATCAAACCGAACTGCTAGAAGAAACCCTCATCCTTGCCCGCAAAGCAGGCCAAGCGATAATGGGAATTTACGAAAAGGATTTTAACGTTGAGTACAAAGCCGATGAAAGCCCCGTA
The DNA here is from genome assembly GCF_011378815.1 of Pseudoalteromonas sp. 31A1. Lineage (NCBI taxonomy): Bacteria > Pseudomonadati > Pseudomonadota > Gammaproteobacteria > Alteromonadales > Pseudoalteromonadaceae > Pseudoalteromonas > Pseudoalteromonas sp. 31A1. The sequence goes on from NZ_WTKY01000008.1 coordinate 29,653, forward strand.
ACCGACGCCGATTTAGCAGCTCATAAACTGATTGTGGCAGGGCTTCAACAGCTCACACCCGACATTCCAATACTCAGTGAAGAAAACGCCGACATAAGCTGGGATGTACGCCAAACGTGGAAAAGCTACTGGTTAGTTGACCCAATCGACGGCACTAAAGAATTTATTAAAAAGAACGGTGAATTTACCGTAAATATCGCCCTAATTAAAAACGGCATTCCTATTTTAGCCGTAGTCGATGCACCCGCACTCGGCGTATCGTACTTAGCCGCCGAAGCCATTGGTGCATTTAAAGATAAAGGCGATGAGCGAATCGAGCTTAAAGTTACCACCAAACCTAACAAAGGGTTAATTCGTGTTGTAGGCAGCCGCTCGCACCCATCACCCGATTTAGCCGAGTTTGTAAAACGCTTTGACGAGGTTGAAATGGTGTCTAAAGGCAGCTCACTAAAACTGTGTTTAGTAGCTGAGGGCAGCGCCGATATTTACCCGCGCTTAGGCCCAACTTGTGAATGGGATACCGGTGCAGGCCATGCTATTGCCGAAATAGCCGGTGCTAAAGTGACCCAACTTGATGGCAGCCCGCTAATTTATAACACCAAAGACGAGTATTTAAATCCGTATTTTATTGTGAGTGCGATAGAAGAGTAAGCGTAATGAGCTGCAAGTTTTAGCTACTAGCAGCTCAATGTCAATCTAAACACCGTAGGTTGGGTTGAGTGGAACGAAACCCAACGAGTATATGCTTTTTACAGCTACTTTTTCAGCATCAGCATGTGAAATAATGTTTAGTCTACAAATGTATAGTTTTTATATTAATCCTCTATCAACTTTTTACATGCTTAAATTTTTTACGGACTTTAATCATATTGAACCCCACTAAGAATTTCATTGAGTACTGGTTCTGGTATTTCTAAAAAATTATTATAACGGCGAGCATCAATATTTATTGTATGAAAATCAGTATATAAATTATAAGCCGCATTAGGATCAATAACATTTGAAAACTGCTGTGGCACAAGGCATGCACTTGCATTATCTTCTATTATCTCTTTTACTTCTTTCTTTAAACTAGCCTTATCCAACTTATAGTATAAAGGCCAAATTAATGTTGCTGCTTCTTCTCCGCTAGTAGAGCTTAGCTTTGTAACTAAGGAAGTCATGTCTTTAACATCATTTTCCTCAAACTTAACTTCAAGTCTATCGTCATCACTAAATAATCTTTTACTAAAGCAATGGCTAAATAATTGACTTGAAAGATCACCTTCAAGCACTTTGATTAAATTACAACTATCACTAGAGAAAGAATTAAAGTCTGTCGTAGCTAAAAATATATCGCCTAAGTTGTATAAAAACCTTGTGCGCCTTAATGCATTTCGTTCTCTAATATCTATGTTTACAAACTGCTTTAATATAGATGAAAAAATATTTCTAAGGTTAGCCTTATAGGACGGACAATAAATTAACTCTGAAGTAAGCTCTCGAATATTATGACTTTGAAGCCAGTTTTTAGCAAAAATATCAGCACTAGCATTATCTTCAATATAAAGGCATTTTAAAACAGGTTGCTGTTTCAACCAATTTTTTGGTAATTTTTCAAGTTCAATCAAAGATAAGAAATTTAAATATTCTGTATCAGATCGACCTATTGACTGTGTGCTCACCGATATAGGGTCAAGTAATTTCCTTGTAGATACTTTTTTTCCTTTATTAAACTCTTCGTCTTCTGTGGCGTAGTAGCTGCTAGAAACTACTTTAACATTCAGTAAAGCGTCAAAATAATTAATGAGGTTTAAATCAACAGAACCATCCTCCCTCTTTGACATTGCTTCGATCACATATGTTAAGTCACTTTGAGAATTGAGCCTGATTTCGTCCAACTGGTTTAAATATAATGCATAATTTCTAATTTTTGACTCTTTTAAAGCAACTAACATTATAGTTGCTAATAAGTTAACCTCTCCATTTATCTCACTTTTATTCCAAGCGGCATCGACTCTTCTGATAATTTTTTTCAATAAACGAACTGAGTAAATTATACCTGTTAAAGCAATAACCTCTCGTTCAAAAAAAGCATTCGGAAACTTATTATAATCCTCGATCCAACTTTTATCTTTTATAAGATATACAAAAGGTGGTTTTGAATTTTTAGTATTACCATATCCACTGCTATAAAGTGTGATTACACCATTTGAAACAGCTTTATTTATCGATAAAAATATAAACTCCTTTAGCTTTCCAGAAATATTACTAATTAAAATATCCTCTCTATAATCAGTAGCTTTTGAGATTGCTTCAGCAGCGACATCACTTTCATTACCCATAACAATAATAAAACTAATATGACCTGATTTTCTGTCTTTTAACCTATCCAGCAACGCAGCAATATCATTTAAGCGCTTTTCGTTTTCATCGCCGGTCCCACGATCTACATCTTGCAAAGTAATCAGTAATTTATGATTTGTAACTTTTAATACTGCGTTGAGCTTTAAAAAGCTGCCCTCAATATCAACAGGGCCAGCAAGTAACGTTGAAGCGAATTGAAATACGCTCCCCCCTGATTTCAGCGCTTCGGTATAATGTTTAGGTAAGGCACGGAAAGCGCACATATCAATGTACTGGCTTATATCATCAATAATATTGCTCAGTACAACATGGGCAACACTGCCGCTGGCTGCGCCCCAAGTAGATATATCGCTGTGTATCCAGACACTCCCTTTTTCAGTCTTTTTTGCTAAATCATTCACAATACTTTCGACGATACTGCTTTTTCCGCAACCATAAGGCCCACATAAAGCTATGTGCTGCGCTAAATCCTTTTCATCTTTATCACCGCCATTTTGTAGCCGCTCGGTAATGCGCGTGGCGTAAACCTGTAAATCGGGTTCTAATTCCTCTGTGCTTTTAATAGTCGAATCGTCTTTAAACCATTTTCGAAAATCTTCTAAGCTATTCAGCTCTGGATTTTCCTGAGTGGTTACATCTTCATTTTCAGTAGTGATGCTTGGCTGTTTACTTTGCCTATACTCATCAAATAACAAGTAAGCCGCCAATATAAAATAACTAGCAGCTAGGCACATAAAGACATTAAAGGTAGGCGCTATATCAGCTAGGTTGACTGCAAAAATGATAAAAGTTGCACTAAGACCAACCAATACAGCAGTAAAAATTGGCTTTTGGGTATAAAGCTTTGTCTGATAAATGACAGTTATGAGCATGCCAATAAACGTAAGTGCTAGGTATTTTAAGCTCATAAAACTTTGTGCGTATAATGCAGTTTCATCAAATTTATATGCTGTGCTTAGCATATAAAAAGCAGTTATAAATAATGAAACTAATACAGCGATTGTCACTGGCGGGTATCGCCAGCTAAATCCAATACTGCGTTTGGGGTGCGATATATAAAACTTATCAAGCAGCAGCTTTACGCCAATACCCGCTAAAAATGCGCTGCTGTAATGCAAAACCGGATTGGCATTTAAAATAGCGCCCAAACTCGAATATGCCTTTTGTACAAAACCGACTTTGCTTAAAAACACAGTAATTGTTGCAGCAGTAATCGCGCACAATAAAAGGGAAAGCCAACGGGTGGCTGTAATGGGGAGTGTTTTAACTTGCGACAACTTAATATCCTTATCAATACGTTACCTTGCCAGTGTATATCAATTGAACATTATTGAATAAGCAAGTTTAATAAATAAAACCGCCTCTATTGGCTTCACACTCGTATGGCGCTATGACATGTTGGGTTTCGCTTCGCTCTACCCAACCTACGCTTCATAAGTTGAGTTTTATTTCTTCAGGGGCAGGTCTTGTTTTGAGCTTAGGGCGAAAATCAAAAAGAAAGAGCTACCCCTACTTCTTCTACAACCCTTAACGACTTTGCTGGGCGATAAAAGCAAGCGAGTGTTGATTGAATAAGTCGGGGCGTTCTACATTACAGACATGGCCGCAATGGTGAATAGTTTGCAGTACGCTGTTTTTATGACGCTTTACCATTTCTTTAACAGGGCCAAGGAACATATGATCTTCCTTACCCATAATATACAGAATGGGAATATCAATGTCTTTTTCTTTGAAGTACTGCATTAAAGGATTTACGTCCATGGCTAATTTAAACCATTTTATAAACTCTTTTTGGCACAAGCGTTTTGCTTCACGAACAAACAAAAGTCGAGATTCTTTATGACGCTTTTTCGGCATCATAATAAAAGCAAATAAGCGATACAGCCACATATAAGGAAGGAAGTGTTTAAAAGTATTACCTAAATAAACCAATGTATTACTGCGCGTATTAAAACGAGTAACTGCTCCACCTAGCACCATGCTAGAAACATATTGCGGCGCAATTTCAGCAATATTTCGAATAATAATTGTGCCCAATGAAATGCCAACAAAGTGTGCGCTGGTGATATTGTTATGATCTAACACATCGATAATGTCTTTAGAGACATTATTAAATGAATAATTATTATCAACAAAGTTTTGTACTAAGTTATTCGATTTACCGTGACCACGAAGATCTAGCAACAATACATTATATTCTTTTTTATAAGCTTTAAGCTGACGAAACCAAATTGCCGAACTACCACCTGCTCCATGGACAAATACAACCCATGTTTTACTGGTTTCGTGCGCAAAAGTAGTATGGAAAAGAATTTCTTTGCTCATTGCAGTTAGCGGCCTATTTACTTCGTTTGGCATATTCAATTGTAGGAAGTATAACGGAGTTTAATAAAAATCTCTTATGAAGTTGAGATCAATGGCTTCTACTTAACAGCTTTTGAGAGCAGACTTTGATTTTTAAATGAAAACCAATAAAAATGACCAGTCCCTATTTTTACGTTATGAAAACCGCCTATCTCGGCTTTGCTGCTCGCGTGACACTATAGCGTGTTAGGTTTCGCTCCAACTAACCAACCTACCCGTACAGTAACTCTATAATGTGGCTTGCCATTTAAGGTTTTTGCTCACTTTTACACCGCTGTTTCGTATTCATGACACTTACCCTCCAATTGAGTCTAATTAATTAGTCTAAAAATCTCTTCAAAACATGAAAAATGTCTCTAAAAACTATACCCTTCGGCGCAGTTATTATTTAAATAATGGATGAGCACACACACATGACAACATCTCAAGATGCAACGCTTTCAAATGCATCACCAAACACACACACAAATTCAAATACAAAAACTAAATGGAACCTGCACGATACGCAGTGGACATTAAGTTTATTTGGTACCGCCGTTGGTGCGGGTATTTTATTTTTACCTATTAACATTGGTATTGGCGGTTTTTGGCCGTTAATTATTATGGCGTGTTTAGCGTTCCCAATGACCTTTTTTGCGCACCGTGGATTAGCGCGCTTTGTACTTTCATCAAAAAATAAAGATGCCGATTTTACCGACGTAGTTGAAGAGCACTTTGGTGTGACTGCGGGCCGGTTAATTTCCTTATTATACTTTTTATCTATATTCCCAATTTTGCTTATTTACGGTGTGGGCTTAACCAATACCGTTGATAGCTTTATGGTTAATCAAATGGGGATGGAATCACCTTCTCGCGTGCTACTTTCGGGTGTATTAGTTGCAGGTATGATTAGCTTAATGATGGGCGGCGAGCGCTTAATGCTACGTGCCTTTGCTATTTTAGTTTATCCGCTTGTGGGCATATTGTTCTTTTTATCACTTTATTTAATCCCTAGCTGGCAAATGCCAGATATGACGGTGCCTGAAATAGGCAGCTTTGGTAAAACGTTGTGGTTATCGATTCCTATAATTGTGTTTTCGTTTAGCCACGCAGCGGCTATCTCAAGCTTTGTAAATGTTCAACGCGGTCATTATGGCGAGCAAGCTACACGTAAGTCTGAGGCGATTTTAAAGCGCACTAGCTTGCTACTTATTACCTTTGTACTGTTATTTGTGTTCTCTTGCGTGCTGTCGCTTACAGGCGAGCAAATGGCAGCGGCTAAAGCGGCTAACGTATCGGTTTTATCCTACCTTGCTAATATTACTGATAACTCGTTTATTGCCACACTTGGGCCACTTGTTGCCTTTATTGCTATTACATCGTCGTTTTTGGGTCATTTTTTAGGTGCACGCGAAAGCTTTACAGGATTAGTAACTAAACAAACAGGCTTAAGCGCTGGCGTTACCGATAAAATTGGTGTGTTAATCATGTTTTTAGCTATTTGGTTTTGTGCTGTTAAAAATCCAAGTATTTTAGACATGATGGATCAGTTATCGGGCCCTATCATTGCGATGATTTTATTCATTATGCCAATGATTGCAGTTTATAAAGTACCTGCACTTAATAAATACCGAAATCGCTTTAGCACGCTATTTATATTAGCGGTTGGCTCACTTGCTGTATTTGCACTTTTATACAGTATGCTTAAGTAATAAAACTGTTTATACAAAAGCCCGGCTACTTTTTAGCTGGGCTTTTTTGTGTGCTGTTTATCTCAAATTGTTTTTTTATAGTCGCTCTTCAGGCATGTTATAAATTAACTAGCCTAAAAATAAAACAATTATGCACTTTACTAAACAACTCCTACTTTACGTAAGCTTGCTAACTACGCTTGTTTTAAGCCTCTTTGTTAAAGCTGATGACGCTCCCGCTATTTTATCGATGAAAGAGCGCGCTACGTTTATAGATAAAATAACTGAGCTTAGAGTTAATACCTTAATGCCCTCATTAATGAAGCAGCACAGCACTGATATGTGGCTACTTATAAGTCGTGAATATAACGAAGATCCAATATTAAAAACAATGCTGCCTGCAACATGGCTTTCAGCCAGACGCACTACTATTTTGCTATTTGCACTTAATAAACAAGGTGGTGTTGATGCTTACGCTATTGCGCCTTATAAAATAGGTAACGTATTTAAAAAAGGGTGGGATAAACAAACACAACCAAGCCAGTGGGAAGCACTCAATACACTTATTGAGCAATACAAACCTCGCAACATTGCGCTTAATACTTCTACCGACTGGGCACATGCCGATGGCCTTGTGCTAGGCGATTACAAAACCTTAATGGCTAACTTGCCCGCCACTTATCACAATAAAATAATTTCTGCAGAGCCGCTTGCTGTTGCGTGGTTAGAGCAACGCATTCCTGAAGAAGTTAAAATGTATAAACATATTGTCGCTATTGCCCATCATATTATTGCAGAGGGGTTTTCGGGTAAAACAATTACGGTTGGTGAAACAACTAACGATGACTTGGTATGGTGGTTTAGAGAGCGCGTAAAAGAGCTCAAACTACAAACATGGTTTCACCCGAGTATTGCTATTCAGCGCGCCGATGCGAAGTCGTTTAATCATGAAAAAAGCTTTACCAATGGCTACGATGATAACGTTATACAAGCCGGTGACTTGCTTCATGTAGATTTTGGGATTACTTATTTACGCTTAAATACCGACACGCAGCAGCATGCGTATGTGCTCAAAGAAAACGAAATAAGTGCGCCTAGTTACTTAGTTGAAGCACTAAAAAGCGGTAATAAACTACAAGACATATTTACCAATCAATTTGCGGTAGGTAAAACCGGTAATGAGGTTTTAGCTGCAGCACGAAAAGCCGCTATTGATCAGGGATTAAAACCCACTATTTATACTCATCCTCTTGGCTATCATGGCCACGCTGCTGGCACTACATTAGGTATGTGGGATTCTCAGCAAGGTGTACCGGGAAATGGTGACTATCCGCTACATTTAAATACGGCTTACTCAATTGAGCTTAACAATGCTGTGTTTATAAAACAGTGGAATAAAGAAATAAGAATAATGCTAGAGGAAGATGCTATTTTTGATAAAAGCGGTGTCTGGTATTTAAATGGCCGACAAACACAGCTATTGCTTGTAAAATAAAGTATAAAAAAATGGCGCTCACTGAGCGCCATTTTTAATTTAATTCGTTGCTATTATTCTGTATCTGGCAGGTTACGGCCATAGAATATTTCTTGCATTTCACGGGTCAGCTTTGAGCGAATTTCGTCTTCTTCGCCCTCTGATAAATCTGCCGTAGAAAGGCCGAACAAATACGTGTTTAGATCGGTTTCTTTTAACATCATTTTGGTATGGAACAGGTTTTCTTGATACACATTCACGTCCATCATTTGGTACGCTTCTTTTGTATCTTCTGTCATGAAGTTTTGAATCGAGCTAATAGCATGATCAATGTAGTGCTTAACACCGTTTATGTCGCGGGTAAAACCACGAACGCGGTAGTCAATTGTTACTACGTCTGATTCAAGGCTATGAATTAAGAAGTTTAACGCTTTAAGTGGCGAAATAATGCCACAAGTAGACACTTCAATATCAGCACGGAATGTACAAATACCATCATCAGGGTGAGCTTCTGGGTATGTGTGTACACAAATGTGGCTTTTATCTAGGTGCGCAACAACTGAATCAGGTAATGGGCCTGGTGCTTCGTCAGCATCGTAATTTTGCTGCTCTTCTACTGGTTCTTCTGAAACCAAAATAGTTACACTTGCGCCTTGCGGTTCATAGTCTTGGCGCGCTACATTTAAAATGTTAGCACCAATAATATCAACAACTTCACCTAAAATGTCGGTTAGTCTATCTGCACTGTACTGCTCATCGATATATTCAATATATTCTTTACGTTGTTGCTCGGTCTTTGCGTAACAAATATCATAAATACTAAAGCTTAAACTTTTGGTTAAATTGTTAAAGCCATGAAGTTTAAGTTTATCGAAGGGTTTGTTCATAATAAACCAACCTATAAATTAGTGGGTTCTGCACCTGCAGAATGAAAAGTTCGCGGATTTTATACGAATTTTCCTCGTGGAAAAAGCGTTATTTTGCTTGATCTTGCACAACTTCGTGGCTATGCGTAATTTCTACTGTTTTATCAAGCATTAATGCAACCGAGCAATACTTTTCAGCAGAGAGTGAAACTGCACGTGCAAGGTGTTTTTCAGACACATTATTGCCTTTAACAACAAAGTGTAAGTTAATTTTGGTAAACACGCGCGGGGCTGTTTCGGCGCGCTCTGCACTTAGTTGTACTTGTACATCTGAAAAATCTTGTTTAGCTTTTTTTAAAATACTAACCACATCAACTGATGAACAACAGCCAACTGACATTAAAACCATTTCCATTGGGCTTGGTGCTGCACTATCGCTGCCGCCATCAAACACAACATTGTGGTTAGAATTAGAACGACCAATAAACGTATCGCCTTCAACCCATTTTACATTTGCTTGCATTGTTATATCTCAAAAAAATATTTTCTTGATTGTAAGCAAGTTAGCCGTAGTTGCAAATGAAAATGCAACGCAGGGCTATAAAATGGCTAAGATTGTTGTGTTAAAGCGCTATCAAAGAGGTTTTTTACTAAACCTGCAAATTCATCTATAAAGGCATGCTGTTCAACCGTGACAGGCTGTGAGGTGATGCTGCTGAGGACTTCTTCTAAATCGTAAACTATGCCATCAACTTCACGTACAATTTGACTACGCTGCTCTGTGTTGAGGTTTGTGTGCTGCTCGCAAATAAGCATCACATTTTGTGCAATAACGTCTTCGATTAATTCCATTACTGTTGGGGCACCTGGTTTTATTTCGCCTGGCTTCTCAAACAATGCTAAATTTTGAGTTAGATACATGATCAAATCATCGTACCCTTGCCTATCTAAAACCATTTTTAAATTCCCTTAATATAATCAATTATTGTGATTTAAGCAGAAAGCGCTGCTGATTACTAGCCTTGTACGTTAGCAATACAAAAAAAGCAGCCGAAGCTGCTTTTATAATAATTAAGTAGTATTACTACTTAATCTATTTTTAAGCCTGGGCTTAGTGTTGCTGGCATAGCAACTTTTTCAAGCTCAACTGAAGCTACAGGGTATGCACAGTAATCGGCTGCGTAATACGCGCTTGCTCTGTGGTTGCCCGATGCGCCAATACCACCAAACGGTGCTGCGCTTGATGCGCCAGTAATTGGGCGGTTCCAGTTAACAATACCTGCACGAATACGACGTAAGAAATGGTCGTAATCTGCTGCACTGTCACTTAATAAACCAGCCGATAAACCAAAGGTTGTATCGTTTGCTTTATCAATGGCTTGGTCAAAGTCGTCAAAGCGGAATACTTTTAAAAGTGGTCCAAAATGCTCTTCATCTGGGAAGTCACTAATATTTGTACACTCAATAATACCTGGTGTTACAAAGCCAGTATTAGCTGTGTGCTCAAGTTCTACTAATACTTCACCACCAAGTTCAACAAGCTCGTTTTGCGCTTTAACCATGCCTGCAGCTGCAGCTGATGAGATCATTGAGCCCATAAATGGCTGGTCTGCATCGTCATAATTACCTACTTTAATCGCTTTAGTTGCTGTGATTAAACGCTCCAGTATCACATCGCCTTTGCTACCAGTTGGTAAAAATAGTTTACGTGCACACGTACAACGCTGGCCACTTGAGATAAACGCTGATTGAATAATATCGTGAACAACCGCTTTAGTGTCTTCAACGTCAGTAATAATAAGTGGGTTATTACCACCCATTTCTAGCGCTAAAATTTTGCCAGGTTGACCCGCAAACTGTTCATGTAAAATATGACCAGTACGCGAAGAACCCGTAAAGAACAAGCCATCAATACCTTTGTGAGCAGCAAGGGCTTTACCCGTTTCTACTTCACCCTGTACAAGGTTAATGACACCTGCTGGTAAACCTGCTTTTTCCCACAGTTTAAGCGTAAGCTCAGCTACTTTAGGAGTAAGTTCAGACGGTTTAAACACAACCGTGTTACCTGCTAAAAGCGCTGGCACAATGTGGCCATTAGGTAAGTGACCAGGAAAGTTATACGGACCAAATACGGCTACAACACCATGTGGCTTATGACGAATCATCGCACGGCCAAGTGGCATTGCGTTTTCTACGTCGCCAGTGCGCTCTAAAAATGCTTTTTCAGAAATGGCAATTTTACCAACCATAGCACCCGCTTCTGTGCGAGTTTCCCACAATGGCTTACCTGTTTCTTGTGCAATAGTAATAGCGAGCTCTTCGCTGTTTTCTTTTAATTGCGCTGCAAATGCTTTAATTATTTCCAAGCGCTCAGTAAAGCTTTTATCAGCCCATGCATAAAACGCTTCGCGCGCTGCATTTACTGCGGTGTCTACTTGCGCCGCAGTTGCCGATGAAGCCTGCCAAATAACGTCGTTATTTGCAGGGTTTACTGAATTAAATTCTGTGCCTTGGCCTTGTGACCATTGACCATTTATAAATTGTGCAGGATGAGTCATATACTTTCTCCTAAATTAAATCGTGGTTGCACTAACAATATCGCCAGTTTGCAAATGCAGTGCATCTGCTATTTCTTGCGATAAAATAAGGCTTTTTGCGCGCTCGTCAAATGTCATTGGTGCAACGGTTGCTCTAAAGTCATTAAGCTTTTCGTTAGCTAGTAACACCATGGTGTCGCCAGTCATTTCGCCAATTTCAACGTTAAAGTTACGTGCATTACGAATAGTCGCAATGTTATCTACTTTTGCTTCAACCGTTGGGCCGCCGTCAAAAATGTCTACGTAGCCATTAAACGTAAAGCCTTCGCTTTTTAATAACTCGATTGCTGGGCGAGTGTTGTCGTGTACTTTACCTATTACGGCTTGCGCATCTTTACTTAGCAAGTTTACGTAAATTGGGTATTTAGGCATTAATTCAGCAATGAAAACCTTTTGGCCAATACCTGTTAGGTAATCGGCTGTTGGAAAATCCATTGAGAAGAAGTGCTCTTCAAGCCACTGCCAAAAAGGGCTGCTGCCGTTTTCGTCAGACACACCGCGCATTTCTGCGATTACTGTTTGCGCAAAACGCTCTTGATGCTGTTTTATAAACATAAAGCGCGCTTTTGAAAGTAGCTTACCGTTACAATTTTTACGATAACCATCTTTTAAAAACAATGTGCAAAGCTCTGTAGCACCTGTGTAGTCGTTACATAGCGTTAGAATATCAACCGCTTTGTATACGTCTAATGTGCGCGAAGAGTGAATCACTTTACTTAAGTGATAATGATAAAATGCATCATCAAGCCCTACCGCAGCTTCAATTGCAGATGTTCCTACAACGTCACCGGTTTCGCTATCTTCAAGAACAAACAGGTAGCCTTCGTCACCAGGTTGTGACGTTTGTTTAGCAAATGAGCTTACTGAATGGTCGATCTTTTTTTGCAATAGTTCTTCGTTTAATGGCAAAGACGTAAAACCATGCCCTGATTCGTGGGCAATTTTCAGTAATGCTGAATAATCATTTTGCTGGATTGGGCGAAGGATCATCATGAGTCCGCTTGCTCCCTTATAAATAACGGTAAATAGGAATTGCAGGGCAAGCAGTGCTTGCCCTTAATTGGTTGGCTTAAGTCGCTTATGCGTTTACTACGCTTGCTACTGCTTTTTCAAAGCGTGCCATACCTTCGCGAATGTCCGCTTCAGGAATTACTAAAGATGGAGTGAAACGTATTACGTCTGCACCAGCAACTAATGACATAAGGCCTTGCTCAGTCCCTGCCACTAAAAACTCTTTTGCACGACCTTTATATTGCTCGTTCACTACTGCACCAATTAATAAACCTTGGCCACGGATTTCGCTAAATACGTTGTATTTGTCGTTAACCGCAGTAAGTAGTTCATTAAATAATGCTGCTTTAGCTTTTACGCCAGCAAGTACTTCTGGGGTATTTACTGTATCAAATGCAGCTTCTGCAACAGCACACGCAAGCGGGTTGCCGCCATAAGTAGAACCATGAGTACCTACTTTAAGATGCTGTGCAATTTCAGTTGTTGTGATCATAGCGCCAATAGGGAAACCGCCGCCAAGTGCTTTAGCTGAAGTTAAAATATCAGGTACTATGTTTAAGCCTTGGTATGCGTATAAATCGCCAGTACGGCCAACACCTGTTTGAACTTCATCAAAAATAAGCAGTGCGTTATGTTTAGTACATAAATCGCGAACGCCTTGAGCAAACTCGTCAGTTGGTGAAACAATACCGCCTTCACCTTGAAGAGGTTCCATCATTACGGCACATGTTTTATCGCTGATAAGCGCTTCAAAAGCAGCTAGGTCGTTGTAATCACAATGTACAATGTCGCCAGGCTTAGGACCAAAACCATCTGAATATGCAGCTTGGCCACCCACAGTTACGGTAAAGAATGTACGACCGTGGAAACCTTTGTTAAACGCGATGATTTGTGATTTTTCTGCGCCAAACTTATCAAGTGCAAAACGACGCGCTAATTTAAGCGCTGCTTCGTTTGCTTCTGCGCCTGAGTTGGCAAAGTAAACTTTTTCAGCAAATGTAGCATCAACCATTTTTTTAGCTAGGCGAAGTGCCGGCTCATTGGTCATTACATTTGATAGATGCCAGATTTTTTCGCCTTGCTCTTTTAATGCGCCTACTAATGCAGGGTGACAATGGCCAAGACAGTTAACTGCAATACCACCAGCAAAGTCGATAAACTCTCGACCTTGTTGATCCCAGACGCGAGAACCTTCGCCTCGAACAGGAATTACGCTTGAAGGTGCGTAGTTAGGAACCATTACGTGATCAAATAATTCGCGATTGACTGTCATTTTATTTCCTCTTAATTGTGAGCAACACAAAACATCAAAATAGGTGTTTGGTTAATATTTGTAACCAACTTTATAGGCAAGATCAGTAACCTGATAATTGCGCAAAATTGCTTTGTGGTTCAATTTTCAGACGCACATTATTTCAGAATTACTTATATCTGTCTCGTTAAAAACTTTCATGTATCCCTTGAAAATAAAGGGCTAAAGATATTATTTCATAGATAGTGAATAACTATTTGCATAGCTATTTATGCTTATTTTTAAACAACTAACCGCATGAGCACCAAGGCGCGCATGCTTTAATCGGCAAATATGCAATATAACAATAGAGTGAGAATGAATGGTTAGTCGCAAAAAAATTAACAAAAAATTCAGATTTTTAGTCAATTTGAATAGCTAAATTGGTAAAATTACTCGATTGGAGGGTTTTTAGTTCCGTTTTAGTGAACTTAAAGTACGAAAACCAGCTTAGAGTTTCATCGGGCTCAATAAGTTGATGCTCTTTTAAATTAAGATATTGAGAGTAGCAACGTGCCTTTAGCATTACTTCTGTTAACGGCAGTAATGTATCGCCTTTATCTACCCCATTTACCAACTGCTGCATTACACCTTTAAACGGTAAATATTTAAAAGCCATTTTATCTATTACTTTGGCGCTTACTTCTATCGACTTATTGCTAAGTAGAGTAGTTAAAAATAGCGGATCGGGTTGTAGCTCTAATAATGCAGTGTGCAAATCTTTTTGGTTTTCATTTCGGGCTAGCTGTACTTTGCGTTGCCATACTTGCTCAAACGTTTTTAAATACAAACGCACTAATGCAACTCGTCCTACATCTAAAAGCATACCGAGGGTGAACGCATGAATATCGTTTACATTATTTATTTGTGCAATTTTTTGTGCGGCAATAGCATTTGCCATCGCGCTGTCGCGTAGCCGGCGTTTTAATAATGAAAATGGTTCGGTGCTATGTGGCATCCAATGACGCGCAGCAAATGTAGGAATCACTAGCTGTAAGTTATCAAGGCCAATATAACGAAGGGCAAGCGATGGTTTATCTACTTTTACAGACGTGTTTTTACTACGCTGATTACGATAGTAAGGTAAATTAACAAGCGTTACTAATTCTCTACCCAACCAGCTTATATCATTAACCAGTGGCTCTAAACGTCCTACCGACGCTGACTTTACAGCTAATATGTCGAGTATATTGGCAATGCCATCTTCAATACCTATAGTGCTGTGGATTACACCATCTATATCTTCAAGCTGCTTATATATAGCTGTTTCAATAGTTTTGTGCAGTTGCTCACTCGCTTGAGCGCGGTACTTATGATGTGCAGTACTGCTTTGCTGGCGTTTATTCTGTGCGGCCACTTCAACCTGAAGCAAAGTGCGTTGCTTCATGGGTTCGCCGTAATCTATATCTAATGTATGAATGAAACCAATTTGCTGATGCGCAAAGCTGTGCCCAAGCAATAAGTCATGAGCCCGTTGGCTTAGTATTTTGGCAGTACGCTGTTGCGCTACAAGTTCAGTCATGACATCCATTAATAAAGTATTAAATGCTCTGTGTATTATAACATTAGAAGCGAGTTAAAAAGTTATCAAGCAGTTCTAAGCCTTGATCAGTTAGAATAGCTTCGGGGTGAAACTGCACACCTTCGATAGCAAGTTCATTGTGTAACAACCCCATAATTTCGTCAAACTCGCCTTGCTCAGTTTGAGTCCATGCGGTTACTTCAAGTTCTTTAGGTAAAGTTTGTGCTTTAACCACTAAAGAATGATAACGACACACTGTTAACGGGTTAGCTAAACCTTTAAACACCCCTTTATTAGTGTGAACTATGGGTGATGTTTTACCGTGCATTACTTTTTTAGCACGAACTACATCTCCTCCTAAAGCTTGCGCGATAGTTTGATGCCCCAAGCAAATCCCTAAAATAGGATATTGCCCTTTTAGTTGCTCAACAACATTTAGTGAAATACCCGCTTCGTTAGGGGTGCATGGCCCTGGCGATAACACGATGTGTTTCGGGTTCAACTGCTTTATTTGTGCAATGCTTAGCTCGTCATTACGTTTCACTAAAACGTCTTGATCTAAACGCTGAAAATATTGCACTAAGTTGTAAGTAAACGAGTCGTAGTTGTCGATCATCAACAGCATTACACAACAAACCTTATAAATTATTGACCACTTACTTCACACAAGTGGTACTAAGCGCTGCATTCTACCACTATTAATTAACCAACATAAATTAGCAAAAAGCGTTAAAAATTAACTATTTTAGCTAAAATGCTTAAAAGCCTTTAGCAGGTATTGGTTTACTTAACCTGAACTCTGGTTAAGAGATTTATTAACGTATTGAATCATGGTGATATTTAAATTTATTTTCTCTAGCCAGAGATTCCTTGCAGCTTGAGCAATAATATCGAACCCTAAGCTTTTTACGAGTAGTTAATACTCCTATTTAGGCTGTATACCCCAACAATAAATTATTGACCTCTAAAGTACATGCGTTTATTGATCGCTCTATTAAATACTTTAGTGAAATACCTTACTGAGCAAAATAAACAGATTGTTTGCGCTACATCAAATTAGCGGCTCAATGGTTGAATTATATCTATGTAAGCCCCAGTGTATTATATGAAAGGCAGTAATTCACTTATACAACTCACTTACTTGTGAGCTCATTTATATCCTACTAAGGAGCGAATATGTTAGGCGAAGACCACTCATTAACTAATGACTTTCCAGAGTACTTAAAGACCATTGCCGAGTTAAATGAAAGCGATACTGAATTTGCAAAAAAAGCAGATAAGTACGACAAGCTAGATAAAGAGATTAGAGTGTTAGAGCTCAAAGATGCGCCCATAAGCGATGAACAAATGCATCTATTAAAACACGAACGTACAGAATTAAAAGATTGGCTATACGAGCGCTTGCAGCAAGAGCAGTAATGCAACTAAAAAAAGAGCTCACTGATGAGGTGAGCTCTTTAGATCAACAATGGGTATTTTCTCTAAAACTTTACAAAGCCACCCACAGGTTTCATAAATACACTGCTTGGGCCTGCAAAGGTTTGTGCAAACTCTTCTGATAATTGACTAAATACCGTTACTTTATCCATATCAACTACGCTTAAAAATAGTGGGCCACTTTCGCCCCAACCAGCAAGATGCGCTTTAGCAGCATCTTCATCTTGGTAACGCTCGTAAATATGTACATTGTGCTTGTCTTCACTTACTGCCCACTCATACACTAAAGTGCCCGCTTCACTTTTAGCCAAAGTAACTAATTGCGCCATTACCAATAAAAATTCATCGTATTTACCTTCTTTAATTTGGCCTTGTACTGTCCAGGTAACATGATTTTTCATTATGCTTTACCTAATTTAAGCTGTGCTAAAATGCTGTCTAACGTATCTACTAGTTGTTGATTTTTAGCATTATCAAGTGCATCAACATGAGGAGGCGCAAAGCGTCCTGTATCGTTATCAAAATACAGGCCTGCGGCATCTTTAAATTCATCACTAAGCGCTGCGCGACAAAAAATATTTGCGCCAATTTTTAAATCCCCGCCATCTATACCGTAAGCGTCTTTTACCATTTTACTTCCCAGTAACGATTTAGGGTTTACCGATACAACTAATGGCCCAGTATCTTTAAGCTCAAGCCCTAAATGACGTGACCACATAGTAATAGCCAATTTACTTTGTGCATAAGCCGCACTATCAGAAAGTTCAGTGTTACCCATAAGTGCATTTAAGTTAACGCTTGATTGCGCAGCTGATGACACATTAACCACTCGCGAATTACGACCAAGAACAGGTAACAATAGTTTTGTAAGAAGATATGGCGCAATCGTGTTTACAACAAAGCGAGCATCAAGGCCGTCAATTGTTGTAGCATCAACTAATTGATAAACGCCTGCATTATTAATTAGCACGTCGAGCTGGTTATTATTTTCGGCCAAGTCGGTTAATACAGTTTGTGCCAAAGTTTGAACTTGGCTCATATCGCTTAAATCAGCAATATAAGTATGTGTACTTGCATTTGGGTATTGCTTGGTTAAAGCTGTTTGTAGCGCATTGAGCTTTGCTTGGCTGCGGCCATGTAATAATACGGTGTGACCTTGTGCTAATAACATCTTTGCAGTTTCTAGCCCAATGCCATCGGTAGCACCGGTAAGTAAAATTGTTTTGTTCATGTTGATCTCTCCTTACTTTATTTTCGCTATATTAGCATCCCGACTTACTGCTGATAATTAGGCCAATAGTTGAATCAGTTTATAGAATTAATTGATAAAGCTAAGCCTATGTTAGTTAATATAAAAGCATTCCTTTAAAAGGCAGGTAAGTGTTTAAGCTGAATGTTTTTTATGCTTTTATTTGAATTACCCAGCAATCATAACTATTGTTTTTAAACCCCCTTAATAGTAGTATTTATCATATAAATGCACTTTTCGAGAAATAACATGAGAGTTTTAGTTACTGGCGGCATGGGTTACATAGGTAGCCACACATGTATTGCATTGCATGAAGCAGGTATTACGCCTGTTATTTATGATAACTTGTCTAATGCAAGTGCGCGGGTACTTGACCAACTCGAAAAGATTACAGGTACTCGGTTTGAGTTTATATTGGGTGACATTCAAGACGAGCAACAATTTAAACTCGCCCTAAAACATACTAAAGCCGAAGCTGTTTTTCACTTTGCGGCTTTAAAAGCCGTTGGCGAATCAACTGAGCAACCACTGCGTTATTATCAAAATAATGTGTCGGGCACATTAAGCATGCTACAAAACATGCAAGATGAAGGCGTTAACCATATTATATTTAGCTCATCGGCTACGGTGTACGGCGAGCCAGACTACCTCCCTATTGACGAAAAGCATCCTATACGCGCAACTAACCCTTATGGTTGGACTAAAGTTATGGTTGAACAAGCCATGCAAGATGTATGTAATGCCAACAGTCAATTTATGGGTATTGCGCTTCGTTACTTTAACCCAGTAGGTGCACACCCAAGTGGTTTATTAGGTGAAAGCCCTAATGGTATTCCTAATAACTTAATGCCATTTATTGCTCAAACTGCAGTAGGCAAACGCGACGTGGTTAATATTTTTGGTGACGACTACGACACCGAAGATGGCACAGGCGTGCGCGACTATATTCATGTTTTAGATTTAGCGAAAGGTCATGTTGCGGCATTTATGCAGCATAAAACAGATACCGCCTTCCATGCTTACAACCTAGGCACAGGGCAAGGTTATTCTGTGCTTGATATGATCAAAGCATTTAGCGCATCAGCCAATAAAGATATTCCTTATCAAATTGCACCGCGCCGAGCAGGTGATATTGCCTGTAACTACGCCGATGCCACAAAAGCGCAAAACACACTTAACTGGCACGCAGAACTAACACTTAGCGACATGACAAATGACACATGGCGCTGGCAAACTAATTACCCAAGTGGGTTGGAGAGTTAATATGGCTTTATTAGAAAGTACTCACAGGCGTAAAAATCCGCTAACGGGTCGTTGGGTATTAGTGTCACCACATCGTAATAACCGCCCATGGTTAGGCGCAACAGAAGCCGTTAACGAAAACGTATTACCAAAACATGATGACAGCTGCCCACTTTGCCCAAGTAATACCCGTGCAAATGGCGACAGTAACCCTGATTACAAATACACACACGTATTTAGAAATGACTTTGGCGCATTAACGCCTAATGCCAGCGAGCAATTACAAAGCTTAGAATCAGACAGCGATTTATTTATTGCCGACGAAGCCAGTGGCGAATGCCGCGTAATTTGTTTTTCTCCAGAGCATAATAAAACACTACCAGAGCTTAGCCAAAACGCATTGCACGAAGTAGTAAAAACCTGGAAACAAAATTACACAGAGCTTGCACAGCAGTACGAATGCGTACAAGTTTTTGAAAATAAAGGCGAGATCATGGGTTGTTCGCAACCTCATCCTCACGGCCAAGTATGGGCTCACTCGCATTTATCAACCGAAATAGAAGCCGAAGATAACCAGCAGCTTGCCTATTATAAAAAGCATGGCACAGCCATGCTTGCCGATTACGCGCAAAAAGAACAAGCAGATCAAACACGTGTTGTATTTGAAAACGAACATTGGCTTGTTGTTGTGCCATTTTGGGCAGCGTGGCCGTTTGAAACAATGCTAGTAACTAAAGACAATATTCAAAACTTTAGCCAGCTAAACGATGCGCAAACCGACTCTTTAGCACAAGCACTTAAAGTATTAACCACTAAGTACGACAACGTATTTAATTGTAGCTTCCCGTATTCTATGGGATGGCACAATGCACCGGCTAACAGAGGCTCTGATGAGCAACATTGGCGTTTGCATGCACACTTTTATCCGCCGCTACTTCGCTCTGCTACTGTTAAAAAACACATGGTAGGCTACGAAATGCTAGGCGAAAGCCAACGCGATTTAAGCGCAGAAACCGCTGCTTCTATTTTAAAAGCAGCCAGTACAACACACTATAAAGATACAGCAGGACACACAGATGAAGCTTAACGAATTCCAACAACAATTTTTGTCACTGTATGGCGCGCCTGCTCAAGGTATTGCAGCAGCACCGGGGCGTGTAAACCTCATTGGCGAATTTACCGACTACAACGACGGTTTTGTTTTACCGTGTTCGTTAGAGTTTCGTACCCAAGTAATGTTTAAAGAGCGCGACGACAATATTATCACTGTGCATTCTTTAAATTACCCAGGCGAAAAAGACAGCTTTAGCGTTGATGAAGAAATCACTGAAGGCCAATCGCAATGGGGTAACTACATTCGTGCTGTTACTTACGTTCTTAAAAGAGCGGGCTACACACTGCGCGGCGCCGACCTACTTATTGACAGCAACTTACCGCAAGGTAGTGGCTTGTCGTCATCGGCCGCACTAGAAGTTGCTGTAGGCGGTATGTTTAACCATATTGCACAGCTTGGTTTAAGCGAAGAAAAAATTGCATTGCTAGGCCAAGAAGCCGAAAACGACTTTATGCATTGCCAATGCGGCATTATGGATCAGCTTATTTCAGCTAAAGGCGAAAACGGTCATGCGCTATTAATCGACTGTGAAAACCTAGCGACTAAATCAGTAAAAGTACCGGATGATTTAAATATTGTTATTGTTAACTCTAACTACCCACGTAAATTGGTAGATAGCGAATACAACCAGCGCCGTATTGATTGCGAACAAGCTGCTGTAAAAATGGGTGTAAAAACACTTCGCCAAGCAACCATGACTGGCCTGCAAGCAGTAAAAGCGACATTAAACGAAAACGAATACAAACGTGCACACCACGTAATTAGCGAAAACGACCGTGTAATCGCAGCAACAACTGCACTACAAAATAATGATATGGATGCACTTCGTACGCTAATGGCTGCATCGCATCAATCGCTTAAACACGATTTTGAAGTAACCGTACCTGCAACCGATGGCCTAGTAGAAATTTGTAAAGAAGCGATGGGCGAGCTTGGCGCAGTTCGTATGACGGGTGGCGGCTTTGGTGGCGCAATTGTATGTTTGTGTCGTGATGCTGAAGTACCACTAATTAAAGCAGCGGTAGAAAAGCATTACTTTGAACGCTTTAATTTAAATGCTGATATTTACGTATGTTCAGCGGGTTCAGGATTACAAATTACGTCTTTTTAAATAAACTTAAGGAATAAGCATGGCAAAGGTTAATTGGGGAATTATTGGGTGTGGCAATATAGCTCACACCTTTGCTAAAAGCATTGCGCATTGTAGTGATGCACAGCTTATTGGCGCTGCATCAACGAGTATGCAGCGCGCTAAAGAATTTGCCACACCGTACAATATTCAAGGCTACGAGAGCTATCAAGCACTTATTCAATGCCCAAACATTGACGCTATTTATATTGCCAATACGCACGATCAACACTTTAAAACAATAGCCCAATGCTTAACACACAATAAGCACGTGCTAAGCGAAAAACCAATTACCGTTAATGCTAAGCAATTGCAAAACCTCACTGAGCTTGCAAAACAACAAAACTGCTTTTTAATGGAAGGCGTTTGGATGCGGTTTTTACCAGCCATAGTAAAATTACAACAGCTCCTAAGTGAAGGTGTTATTGGTAATGTGCACAGTGTTAATGCCAACTTTAGTTTACCTGGCAGCTTTGCCGACACTCACCGATTAATGAACCCTGTAAAAGCCGGTGGCGCCCTGCTCGATTTAGGTATTTATCCTATTTCGATTGCTGATCTGGTATTTAATAAAGCCCCTGAACACATCAAATCCTTTGTATATAAAAGCACAACCGGCGTTGATGAGCGAAGCACTGCTATAGTTGATTACGGTAACGGGCAATTTGCATCTCTTGCTAGCGCACTGCAGCAAAATGGCCCAACAGAAGCATGTATTAATGGTGAGCTTGGCTATATTCGAATACCTCAGTTTGTAGGTGCAAAAACGCTAGAGCTACACATAAACGACCAAGACCCGCAATACTTTGAATACGACTTTAGCGACGATGAAAATTTTAAGTTTGAAATTGCACATGTCACGCAGTGTATATTACAAAAACAAACCCAAAGCAGCGTGTTGCCCCTCGGTACTAGCTTACGAGTTATGAACATAATGGATACCTTACGAGCACAATGGCAGTTGCAATATAGCAATGCCGTCGAGTCGGCTGAACTGACTAATTAAAAAATAAAAATACACAACAAGGACACACAATGACACACACACTCAAGGCGCTTTCAAAAGCCATATTACTTGCTACGTGCAGTTTATCTGCCAGTGTAGCTGTTGCTGAATCTAATAAACCAGAACAGCTATATCCTCCAATCACTAGCGAAGTACTGCCAGAGCTTGCAGCTAAAGGTAGCTACAATGTAGGTGTGCAAACACTTGATTTAGTTAACCCTGCGCAATTTGACCCCGCTACACAAGGCCAAAAAGATCGTCCTTTAAAAGTAGAAGTGTGGTATCCGGCTGCAAATACGGCAAAAGCGCCACTTACCAGCTACAAAGATGAAACTCGCTCAGGTAAAGAGTTTACTTTGCAAGCCGATGCAATGCGTGATGTCGCCATTAATAATAAAGAACACTACCCTGTGATAGTGCTTTCGCACGGTTATACCGGTTACCGTACAATTATGTACTACCTTGGCGAGCATTTAGCGTCGCACGGTTACATTGTGGTAGCTATTGATCATACTGACTCAACCAATGCCGATGTTGATTTTAAAAACGCGCCATTCTCTGGCTTTTTTAGCACGCTTGTAAATCGCTCACGCGATCAGCAGTTTGTTATTAATTACTTTAATGAGCAAAACAACTTTGCAAGCAAGCAAGTAGACAACAAAAGCGCAGGCGTAATTGGTTACTCAATGGGTGGCTATGGCGCTGTAAATACGATAGGTGGTTGTTACGCTTTTAATGAGCAAACAACGGCTATGTTTACGGGTATGAAAGACCCTGTTCAAATTGAAAAAGTACAGCAATTACTAAACAGCTGCGCTGGTGGGCAATATCAAAACCCAAAAGTAGACCCACGTATAAAAGCGATGGTGGCCTTTGCACCATGGGGCGGACAGCACGCTATATTTGATGCCAAAGCAATGGAAAATATTAAAGTACCTTCGCTTTATGTAGCCGGTAACTTAGATGACATTTCTGGCTATGAAGGTATTAAAAACCTTTATAACCAAACAGGCAGCAAAGATAAGTACATGCTTACTTACAAAAATGCACGCCATAATATAGCACCACACCCAGCCCCTGCTATTGCACAAAGCAGCAGTGAGCTAGATATAGGCCATTACTACGAGCCTTCGTGGTCTATGCGTACACTAAACGAAATCAACAAACACTTTGTACTTGCCATGATGGATTGCCACGTAAAAGGCATAGCCAGCGAGTGTAAATACTTAGATTTACCACAAAACGGCGACCAAGCTGTTGTTGATGGTAAACCGCTGCCACAGTGGCGCGGGTTTGATAATCGCTTTTCTACCGGTATGGATTGGCAACAAGCTAAACCTCACACCAAGTAATAATAAACTTTAAGCGGCTGTTTTAATCAATAGCCGCATACGCCCTTAAAATAATGCAAAAATAAAACGCCTTTTATATAAAAGAGTTACCAGAAAATATTAGCGTGTTTATTTTTTAATCTGCTATTTTAAGAAAAAACCATTGCCATTAACTTCGGTTAAAGGCAATCTAGTCATATATAAGATAAGATAAATAACACAAATATCATGTCCAAATACATACTCTCAATTGATCAAGGAACCACAAGCTCTCGGGCCATCTTGTTTACAAAAGATGCAGACGTTTTTGGTACAGCACAACAAGAATTTTCGCAGCATTTTCCACAAAATGGTTGGGTAGAACACGACCCTAACGATATTTGGCAAACAGTGCTTAGCACTAGCCGCGAAGTGTTAACTAAAAACGATGTAAAGCCTGAAGAAATTATTGCCATTGGTATCACCAACCAGCGCGAAACCACTTTAGTGTGGAACAAAAAAACAGGCAAAACAATTTATAACGCTATTGTATGGCAAGACCGTCGCACCAGTGATTATTGCGAAAGCCTAACAACTGATGAGCTTTGCCAAACTATAAGCGAAAAAACAGGCTTATTGCTCGACCCTTATTTTTCGGCCACTAAAATTCGTTGGATTTTAGATAACGTTGAAGGCGCACGCGAACAAGCCCTTGCAGGTGAGCTCGCCTTCGGTACGGTTGACACTTACCTACTTTGGCAGCTAACAGGCGGCAAAGAGCACCGCACCGATGCAACCAACGCGTCACGCACCATGTTATTTAATATTCACACCCAGCAGTGGGATCAAGAACTTCTAGAGTTATTCGATATTCCAGAATCTATGCTACCAGAAGTAATGGATTCAGCTGACGAGTTTGGTTCAACCAGTGCTGACATTTTTGGCGCGCCAATTCGTGTTTGTGGTATTGCAGGCGATCAACAAGCTGCGCTTGTTGGCCACGCATGTTTTGAACAAGGCATGGCTAAAAGTACTTACGGTACTGGCTGTTTTTTAATGCTTAACACTGGCGAAAAAGCACTGACCTCAGAAAACCGCTTACTGACCACTGTTGCTTATAGATTAAACGGCAAGCCAACTTACGCCATTGAAGGCAGTATATTTATGGCTGGCGCAACTATGCAGTGGATTGTTGAAGGCTTAAAACTACTTAGCCATGCTGGCGAAAGCGAGTCGATGGTTAAAGATGTACCGCTCGATCATGGTGTATTTTTAGTGCCTTCGTTTACGGGTTTAGGCGCTCCTTATTGGGACCCTAATGCACGTGGCGCTATTTTAGGCTTAACACGCGACTCAGGTATTAGCACCATAGTTGCCGCAGCGCTGCAATCAGTTGGTTACCAGACCAAAGATTTACAAAAAGCGATGGAGCGTGATGGTCTTCGCCCAAGTGTGCTTCGTGTAGATGGCGGTATGGTAAAAAATAATTGGGTTATGACCTTTTTATCAAACATTTTAGGCGCAACAGTTGAGCGCCCAACTGTGACCGAAACCACTTCTTTAGGCGTAGCATATTTAGCTGGCTTACAAACAGGTGTGTACGAGTCGACTGAGCAGTTATCTAAAATGTGGACATGCGACCGTCGCTTTGAGCCAACCATGAGTGCCGACGAGCGTAACGATCTATACGCAAAATGGCAGCACTGCGTAGCTCAAGTATGCTTAACGAATAAAAACTGCCCATAGTAAATACTAAGTGGTTAAGGCTAATACTTTAACCACTTTGCTTTTTTAACTTAGCTAAATGCTAGATTTAAAAAGCATGCTTTACTGCTTTAAATTGAAAATGGATTGGCGTCAAAATTAACGAATAAAAATCTGGGTTTTCTATTGTCAAATGAAAACAGCAGCTTTATGATGCTTATGTCTTATTTATATTACAAATAAAAAGGTTAGCTCGGTGGAATTAGCAGATAACGAATATGACTTACTAGTCATCGGTGGCGGTGTAAACGGCACTGGAATAGCAGCTGATGCAGCAGGCAGAGGATTAAAAGTACTCTTGTGCGAACAATCAGACCTTGCCTGTGCAACATCTTCAAACAGTTCTAAGCTGATCCACGGTGGTCTGCGCTACCTTGAGCATTACGAATTTAGATTAGTAAAAGAAGCCCTAGCAGAGCGAGAAGTGCTACTTAAGAACGCACCTCATATTATGTGGCCGCTAACCTTTAGATTGCCGCATCAAAAGCATTTACGCCCTGCGTGGATGATTCGCATTGGTTTGTTTATGTATGACAACCTAGCGAAACGCGAAACACTAGCGGGTTCTCGAAGCATTAAATTTGGCGAAAATAGCGTTTTAGAACCCTCTATTACCAAAGGGTTTGAATACTCTGATGGCTGGGTTGATGATTCTCGCTTAGTCGTTTTAAACGCCCTTGCAGCGCAGGAAAAAGGCGCCGTTATTACCACACAAACTAAGTGTATAAATGCTAAACGTGAGCAAGGTAAATGGCAGGTAACGCTTGAGCAGCAAAAGAGCAAAGCCAAATACAGCATTTCTGCCAAAGGCATTGTAAATGCTGCGGGCCCTTGGGTTGCTAAATTATTTGATGAAGCGCTAGCAGAAAAATCACCACAAAATATTCGCCTTGTAAAAGGTAGCCACATTGTAGTGCCGCGCATTCACGATGAGAAACAAGCTTACATTTTACAAAATAAAGATCAGCGTATTGTGTTTGTTATTCCGTTTGAAGATGACTTCTCACTTATTGGCACAACCGATGTAGAACACAAAGGCGAAGCGCAAGACGTTAAAATTAGTGATGAAGAAATTGATTACTTAATTGATATTACTAATACCTACTTTAAACAACCGATTAAACGCGAAGACATAGTACATACCTTTTCAGGCGTACGCCCATTACTTGATGACGAATCAGTTAATGCACAAGCCGTTACTCGCGATTATAAATTAGAGCTTTCTAGTGATGCTAAGCAAACACCTCTACTGAGTGTGTTTGGTGGAAAAATTACAACTTATCGCAAACTTGCCGAAGCTGCGGTTAATAAGCTTGAAGACTTTTACCCACAAATGAGCAAAGCGTGGACCAAGCATAGCTCGCTCCCTGGTGGTGATTTTAGCTCTGTAGAAGCACTTAAATCAGAGCTAAAAGCAAAATACGAATGGCTACCTGAAATAACACTTAAACGCTTTGTACGCACTTATGGTACTCGTGCTAAAAATATATTAGGCAGTGCAACTGGGTTGAGTGATTTAGGCCAAGATTTTGGCCATGGTTTATTTGCAGCAGAAGTAGATTACTTGCTAAATGAAGAGTGGGCAGAAAACGCATACAATATTTTATGGCGCCGCAGCAAATTAGGACTACGTTTTAATGAGGCACAAGTTGCTGCGCTTAATGATTATATTGAGCATAACCAAGCAGCTAAAAGCGCTTAACTATTAAGTTATAATAGCTTCCTGTTAACCCCTTTATAATTTAATTTTTATAGAGGGGTTTATTTTTTTGACTCTAAATTAAATAAATAATTAAAGCCGCTTAGTGTGGCTGCTTTTATATCAAACTCAACACACTTCACACCAATTTGTTTAAGCGCTGTAGTAAAGCATTTATTTAGCTGCTTTGTACCAATTACCACAACTTGTGTATCACTCAATAATTGCCACTCGCTTGCATGTCGTGCAGCTCGTACATCGCTGCCAATTAACACGCCCGACAAATAAGCTTTGGCTTGAACTGGCGATAACTCTTTTGAAAGCTGACGAGTACGCACGCTAAAAATACCATGTGCCAAGTTACCGCTATCGCTGCCTAAAGTAAGCTCACAACCTTGCTCAAATGCCTTAAAGTCAAACTCACCCTCTGCACAGTCGTTAGGTATTAATACACTTTGATGGCACAACAAATCATACAACTCACCGGTCATGGCTGTTTTAAAGCAAATGATTTCACCATT
Organism: Pseudoalteromonas sp. 31A1; assembly: GCF_011378815.1. Taxonomy (NCBI): domain Bacteria; kingdom Pseudomonadati; phylum Pseudomonadota; class Gammaproteobacteria; order Alteromonadales; family Pseudoalteromonadaceae; genus Pseudoalteromonas; species Pseudoalteromonas sp. 31A1. Next base: position 57,265 of record NZ_WTKY01000008.1, read on the forward strand.
GTTTATAAGCACCCATTTGGTATGTGTACCCGGCAAACAGAGTAATATTTTACCTTGTTGATACTGTGGATTTTGTTTTAAAAAGCCGAGTATTTGCAGCTCTTCGCCGCGCATTACATCAAATAAGCCATTTTGCAGCGTACATTTTGTACCTGGGAATGCCTTAATAATATGCCCATCGCAATCAAAGCTAATAGCCGCATTAAGGAGTTCTTCGGGATTAATTGGGCATTCTAAATAAGGGGTTTTGTGCCAGCCAATACTTGAGGTAATTTGCCCTGCAATATATATAGGTAAACTGCCATATTGTTGCTTCCACACAGCAATAGTGTCTATTAAGGTTTGTTCAAAATTTTGATTCGCCTTAACCACACCTGGGCCATCACGCTGTGCTAATAATTTAAGTTTTGACTGTGCTTGTACTTCGCACAAATAAGCGCGTAAATGACTTGTGCCCCAGTCAACGGCAATAAAAAGAGATGAAGTAGCCAAACTTTACAGCCTCCCACCGTCAATTTTAATACTTTGCCCGGTAATCATACTGCTTTCATCGGCGGCTAAAAAGAGTGCCAGATTAGCAACATCTTCAGGTGTTACTAATTTTTTAAGCGCCATGGCTTCCATCCACTTAACTTGCTCTTCCTCGGTAAACCAACTTGCTAGCTGACGGTCGGTGGCAACCCACCCTGGTAAAATAGCGTTAACGCGAATACCAAACTCGCCATAATCGCGTGCAAGTGCCTTAGTCATACCAATTAACCCTGCTTTTGCTGTTACATAACCGGCCATTTGTGGCTGACCCATAATCGCGTTAATAGAGCTAAAATTAATGATACTGCCCGCCTTATCATCTTTCATAAAAGACATAGCAACTTGAGAAGCAAAAAAAGCAGGGTTTAAGTTTATTTGTAAGCACTGATCCCAGTCTTGCACTGTAACGTCTTCGCTTGCTTGGCGGCGGTCGTTCGCTACATTATTAATTAATATATTTATTGCACCAAAAGCGGCGCATGCATCTACAAGTGATTGCTGAAGTGCATGCGAGTCAGTAACATCCACTTGTCTGTACCATAATTTTGCATCGGGTAATTCGCTAATAAGCGACTGTGCAGCCTTATCATCAATATCAATAAACGCTACTTTTGCATTTTGGTTTACAAAGGATTTAACCATTGCTCTGCCAATGCCTGATGCACCACCGGTAATAAAAACAACTTTGCCAGAAATACTATGATATTGAGCTAGGGTGTCCAAATTAAACTCTCCAAACAACAACTTACAATAGTGTTTTGCTTATTAAAAACGCCAATAGACGTTATAAAGAACCAAAACGCTGTGCTAAAATAATTAGCCAATTAAAACTTTATATCATATCCTTAAGTACATTAATATGATATATGATATATAATAAAGCAATATATCAACTCGGAATCCTGCGCAATGAAAAGCCAACCTCGTCAAAATTTAACACAACAATTAACCCACGATTTGGGTTTTGCTATTGTGCGTGGTGTTTACCCTGTAAGCGAAGGCCTGCCTTCTGAAGCCGATTTATGTATAAAATACGATGTGAGTCGCAGTGCTACTCGCGAAGCCGTAAAAATGCTCTCTGCTAAAGGACTTATTTCATCTCGTCCTAAGCAAGGTATTCGCGTACTACCAGAAAGTAGCTGGAATATGTTTGACACCGACGTACTGCGTTGGATTTTAAGCAGTAAGCCATCTTTATCATTATTAAAAGAGTTTACTCAAGTACGTGTTGCGCTTGAGCCACAAGCAGCCGCGCTTGCAGCAGTAAATGCCACTGCTGAACAGCTCGCTGAAATTGATAACGCCTTAGCTCGTATGGCTGAAGCTGACGAAGGCTTGGACGACCCACTAGAAGCCGACATTGCTTTTCATACCAGCATATTAGTGGCCAGTAACAATCGCTTTTTTGTACAGTTAACTGAGTTTATTAGTACAGCCCTTAGAGTAAGTATCCGCTATACAAACCACATTAAAGGTGTACCGGGCGCAGATGTTGCTAAGCACGCTGATATTTTAGAGACCATAAAGTCACGCGATCCTGAGCGCGCTAAAAAAGCAGTAGAAACAATTTTAGAAGAAGCACTACAGTTAATTGAATCTAAATTAGTGTAATGTTGGTTCAACATATTATATAAATATTGAGTCCATCGAATTTACTCTTTGCAGTATATTTTATGGACTTTTTTATTGCCTATAAGACTTAAATTACAGGATTACAGGATTACAGGATTACAGGCATTAAAAAATCCGATATCAGTCACCTGATATCGGATTTTTAATTATTTAAATCAGATTAATAACTCTGGTTATTAACTGAGATAAAACACCTTTTTAGGCTCGAATTATAATCCTAATTTCTTCTCAAGATAGTGGATGTTAGTACCACCATTTTTGAAGTTTTCATCTGCAAGAATTCTCTTATGCAAAGGAGTATTAGTTTTAATTCCGTCAATTACCAGCTCGTTAAGTGCATTGCGCGCGCGAGCAATAGCTACGTCACGGTTTTCACCGTAAGTAATTAACTTACCAATCATTGAATCGTAATGTGGTGGAACCGTGTAGTCAGCGTAAATATGGCTGTCCCAACGAATACCTAAACCACCAGCAGGATGGAAACGTGTAATTTTACCCGGTGAAGGAATAAACGTTTCAGGATCCTCAGCATTAATACGACACTCAATAGCATGACCACGAATAACAACGTCGTCTTGAGTGAATGATAAAGGCTGACCCGCTGCAATTTTTAATTGCTCTTTCACTAAATCGATACCAGTAACCATTTCAGTTACAGGGTGTTCAACCTGAATACGTGTATTCATTTCGATGAAGTAAAACTCGCCGTTTTCGTATAAAAACTCAAACGTACCTGCACCGCGGTATCCAATTTCGATACATGCACGTGTACAGCGCTCGCCAATGAATTTACGCGTTTCAGCAGTAATTCCTGGTGCTGGCGCTTCTTCAACTACTTTTTGGTGACGACGTTGCATAGAACAATCACGTTCACCTAAATGTACTGCATTACCTTGGCCGTCGGCTAATACTTGAACTTCAATATGGCGTGGGTTTTCAAGGAATTTTTCCATGTAAACCATGCTATTACCAAAGAATTGCTTAGCTTCTTGCTGTGTTAATGCAATTGAATCAATAAGTTCAGATTCGCTGCGAACAACACGCATACCACGACCACCACCGCCACCAGCGGCTTTGATGATTACCGGGTAACCGATACGCTTAGCGATTTGCATGTTGCGTTCTTTATCATCTGATACTGGACCGTCAGAGCCAGGAACACATGGAACGCCTGCTTTACGCATTGCTGCAATAGCAGACACTTTATCACCCATAAGGCGAATAGTGTCGCCACGAGGACCGATAAATACAAAACCACTTTGCTCAACTTGGTCGGCAAAATCAGCATTTTCTGCAAGGAAACCGTAACCAGGATGAATCGCTACAGCGTCAGTTATTTCAGCCGCAGCAATAATGCGCGGAATATCTAAATAACTTTCAGTTGCTGATGGTCTACCAATACAGATGGTTTCATCTGCAAGCAATACATGCTTAAGATCGCGATCTGCCGTTGAATGCACAGCAACCGTTTTGATCCCAAGCTCTTTGCAGGCGCGCAATATACGAAGTGCAATTTCACCTCGGTTTGCAATGACTACTTTATCTAACATTAGAGTTGGCCTTTTAGGTTACGCTATTATTCAATGATGAATAGAGGTTGATCAAATTCTATTGGCTCGCCATTTTCAGCTAAGATAGCTCTTACTGTACCGGCTTTATCTGATTCAATTTGGTTCATCATTTTCATAGCTTCGATAATACAAAGTGTATCGCCAACTTTAACTTGCTGACCAACTTCTACATATGCTGGCGCTTCTGGAGAAGCCGCAGAGTAAAAAGAACCAACCATTGGTGATTTAACTTGATGACCAGTAGGTTCTGCTGGTGCTGCTGCTTCAACAGCTACAGGAGCCGCTGCAACTGGTGCTGCTGGCGCTGGTGCATATTGCTGTGGAGCAAATTGCGGGTAACCTGGGCCTGCACTCATGTTGTTACGGTTAATACGTACTGATTCTTCACCTTCAGTGATTTCTAGCTCAGCAATACCTGATTCTTCTACTAATTCGATAAGCTTCTTTATCTTGCGAATATCCATTACACGACCCGCCTGTAAGTTGTTTGTGTGTTAATTTAAATTAAATTGCGCTTTGCAACCGGTTAACAGCGGCGTTTAATGCTGCCTGATAACCCATTGCACCTAATCCACATATTACGCCTTGTGCCACATCAGAAAAATACGAATGATGACGAAAGGCTTCACGCGCGTGCACATTACTTAAGTGCACCTCAAAAAAAGGAATATCAACACTCAACAGTGCATCACGTAATGCGACGCTAGTATGCGTAAATGCAGCAGGATTAATTATTATGTAATCAACCGCTTGCCAAGCATTGTGAATTCGTTCGATGAGTGCTTGCTCACTATTACTTTGAAAATGCGTTAACTCAACATCTAGACTATTAGCAGCACTGGTTAGCTCCTCCATAATCTCACTTAGCGTCTGAAAACCGTATTTATCCGGTTCACGTTTACCAAGCATGTTTAAATTTGGACCATTTATAACTAAAAGGTTTAATTTTGCAGCCATAATACGCGATATATCCTATAAGTAATGAGTTAAGCGGTTACTAACTAGTTTTTCACTTTTAAGTAAGCAGAAAAAGCAATGTAGCAACAATTTCTCACGTTAACCAACTATTATAGTGATTTCGACGTAAATAGCAGCAAAATACTGGTCTTATCAGTGTCGTGGGTACAAATATAAGAAGAATTAAGAAGGTGCCACTTAGTCAATTCAAGTGGCACTATTGCACTATTATTGTGCGCTGGCGCGCACAACTGCTAGGTGTTTAGCAAAGTCCTCAGCATTTAAAAAACCCGTTACGCGCTGCGTACTAAGCTCTTGTCCTTGAGTATTAAAAAACAAAATACTAGGTAAACCAAACACCGTGTACTCTTCCATTAGCTCAATTGTTTTATTATCACTCTCAGTTAAATCAATTTGAATAAGCTGATAGTGGCTAAACTCACTTTGCACTTTGGCATCAGGAAAGGTGTAATGTTCAAACTCTTTACACGCCACACACCAGTCGGCATACAAATCGACCATAACCATTCGACCTTCGTCGTTTGCTTGTGCAACTGCTTCTTTTAGTTCTGCTAAATCAGCAACCTGTTTAAACTCATTATTTTGCGAGCTTACCTGTACAGATTGTACTGGCCAAAAATAGTTTTTAGTTAACGTAAAGCCTGTAATAACTAATAGAGTTGCAGCAAACCATAATGCAGTTTTCAACTTGCTTTGTGTCTGGCTACTTTGCCAATGATGTAAGTACAGTGCTGTTGCTAATGCAAGCACACCTGCCATTAATAATATAATGTCGGCGCTTACTAGTCGCTCAAGTAATATAAGCGGCACAACGAGCATCACAAAACCAAACAAGGTTTTAACTTGCTCCATCCAACCACCCGCTTTAGGCAGTAGTTTACCGCCAGATGTACCAAGTAATAACAATGGTAATCCCATACCTAAACTAAGCACGTACAGTGTTAAACCACCGACTAAATAATCACCACTTTGCGCTACAAATAAGAGCGCCGCCGACAGTGGCGCAGTAGTACAAGGTGATGCTATTAATCCCGAAAGTACACCCATTAAAAATACGCCAACGTAGTTGCCGCCTTTTTGGTTGTTACTTACTTGGGTTAGCTTGCTCATCATACTGCTTGGCAGTTTAATTTCGTACCAACCAAACATCGACATAGCGAGCAATACAAATAATAAACTAAAGCTGATTAACACAAATGGATGTTGTAAATACCCCTGCACTTGCCCACCAAGCGCAGCAACAACTAAGCCAAGCGCTGCATAGGTAACTGCCATGCCTTGTATATATACAAACGACAACGCAAACGCTTTTTTAGTTGAAAGGTTTTGCTGACCCGCAATTAAGCTCGACAAAATAGGAAACATTGGAAATACGCACGGCGTAAAAGCAAGGCCTACACCAACAGCAAAAAATATGAGTAAATTAGTTATTAAACTCTGACTGGCTAATTGCTCAGTAAAAGTCAGTTCTTTTTCGGTATCATCCGAATTTGTTGTAGGTTCAGTCGTTGGCTCGTTGAGTGCTGCAAATGTACTTTGCGCTGTTGCCGCTTCATCTGTAGCGCTATTTTGATCTACATTTTTAATCTGTGCGCCACTAATTACACTAAGTGGAATGCTAATCACTTCTGGTGGATAACAAAGCCCTGCTTTTGCACAGCCCTGATAGCGAACTTTAACAACCGCTCCCTCAGTAATATTACTTAACTTACTAACAACGCTCGCGGTATTAAAAAAGACTTCTGTTTTACCAAAAAATTCATCTTCAATAATTTCGCCACTACCCGAGTCACCTACTTGAATGTTTGCGCCCTTGGCAATGATTTCTATTTTCTTTTTATATAAATAATAGTCTGACGCTATATCCCAACCTACAAACAAGGTGCTGCCTTGCTGATCAAAGTCAAATACAAACGCTTGGTCTACAGGTAAAAAAGTGTGTTGAGGAGGCCCAAGTAGATCACCAAGCACATTATTAGTCGCAGCCTTTACAGGTACGGTTAATAATGTAACCAACAATAAAAAGAAAAAACGCATTAATTCAGTACCTCGTCCATCCAATTAAAATACGCCAAATTTCCCGTAGAAACTTCTACAACCTGAATCTCTGGCACTTCGTAGCTATGTAGCTCTTTTATTGTTAAAAACACATCGTTCATTTTGTCTGCTTTCGTTTTTATAAGTAGTTTGGCTTCAGTTGCTTCTGCCACTTCGCCTTCCCACATATAAACAGAGCCCATGTTAGATAAAATATTTACACAAGCTGCTAGCTTTTTTTCTACCAACGCCCTTGCTAGGCTGCGTGCTTCTGCTTCGTCTTTGCAGGTCGTAAAAATCATTTTAAAATGCGTAGTCATTATGAACCTATACTTATTTAACAGTGTCTAGCTTCATAGTATCTGATAGCCGATACAATGTGTAGACGCTAAAATATCAGTAAAATGACGATACCTATGCCCTAACCTTGAAAAGAGACCTCGTCACCCTCATTTATATTTCATCAACTCTTTTGAGTGTCATTATTTAGAGAGCGCTATGTTTAGATTTTTATTTGTGTTGTTTATTATCATCCCTATTATCGAAATCGCCTTGCTGATTCAAGTAAGCGACGTGATTGGCGGATTTGCAACAATTGCACTTGTTGTTATTACTGCGATTTTAGGAGCCAAAATGGTTAAAACACAAGGTATGGGTGCGCTGCAAAATGTACAGGCGCAAATGGCGCAAGGGCAAATGCCAGCCAAAGAATTATTTACCGGAATATGCGTGGTAATTGCAGGTGTATTATTACTTACCCCTGGCATTATGACAGACGTATTTGGATTACTATTATTAACCCCTGCAATTCGTAACAAATTGGCTGCAGGCCTTGCTAGCCAAGCAACTGTTAGAATGAGCGCAGGTATGCAACAAGGGCCATCGCCGTTTGCTGGGCAGCAACATGCTGAACGAGAGCAAGGGCAAATGGAACGACCAACAACTATTGACGGCGAGTATGAGAGAAAAGATTAAAAATTTATCGTTTTTTCTCTTGGAATTTTACACTCCACCCCCATTAATGAATGCAAATTAGAAAAGCTTTTTTCTGTACTGTTCAGAAACTGTTAGGAGAACTAAAAAACATGAACATTCGTCCTTTACAAGATCGCGTAATCGTTAAACGTCTAGAAGAAGAAACAAAATCTGCTGGCGGTATTGTATTAACTGGCTCTGCAGCTGAAAAATCAACTCGCGGAGAAGTTGTAGCCGTAGGTAATGGTCGCGTTTTAGAAAACGGTGACGTGAGAGCGTTAGAAGTTAAAGCCGGTGACACTGTGTTATTTGGCTCATATGTTGAAAAAGTTGAAAAGATCGAAGGTCAAGAGTACCTGATCATGCGTGAAGATAATATTTTAGGCATTGTAGGCTAAACCTACTTTTCGTTTATAAACATTTAAGAATTTAGAGGAATTTAAAACATGGCAGCAAAAGAAGTACTTTTTGCAGGTGACGCACGCGCTAAAATGCTAACTGGCGTAAACATCCTGGCAAACGCAGTAAAAGTTACATTAGGTCCTAAAGGCCGTAACGTTGTACTAGATAAATCATTTGGCTCACCAGTTATCACTAAAGATGGTGTATCTGTAGCAAAAGAAATCGAACTTGAAGACAAGTTTGAAAACATGGGCGCACAAATGGTTAAAGAAGTTGCATCTAAAGCAAATGATGCAGCCGGCGATGGTACAACTACCGCTACAGTACTTGCACAGTCTATTGTTAATGAAGGCCTTAAAGCTGTTGCAGCGGGCATGAACCCAATGGATCTTAAGCGCGGCATCGACAAAGCAGTTATTGCTGCTGTTGCAGAGCTTAAAGCGTTATCTGTTCCTTGTTCTGATACTAAAGCAATTGCACAAGTAGGTACTATTTCAGCTAACTCTGATAAAGAGATTGGCGACATCATTGCACAAGCAATGGAAAAAGTAGGCCGTAACAGTGGTGTTATTACTGTAGAAGAAGGTCAATCACTTGAAAACGAACTAGATGTTGTTGAAGGCATGCAGTTTGACCGTGGTTACTTATCTCCTTACTTCATCAACAGCCCAGAAAAAGGCACTGTTGAACTAGATAACCCATTTATTCTACTTGTAGATAAAAAAATATCTAACATCCGCGAATTATTACCAACATTAGAAGCGGTTGCTAAAGCAAGCAAACCACTACTAATCATCGCAGAAGACCTTGAAGGCGAAGCACTAGCTACATTAGTAGTTAATAACATGCGCGGTATTGTTAAAGTATCAGCAGTTAAAGCACCTGGTTTTGGCGACCGTCGTAAAGCAATGTTACAAGATATCGCTGTATTAACTGGCGGTACTGTTATTTCTGAAGAAATCGGCTTAGAGCTTGAAAAAGCAACAGTTGAAGACCTAGGTACAGCTAAGCGCGTAATTATCACTAAAGATGATACAACAATCATTGATGGTGCTGGTGAAGAAGCGGGTATTAGCGGTCGTGTTTCACAAATTAAAGCACAAATCGAAGAAGCAACATCAGACTACGATAAAGAGAAACTACAAGAGCGCATGGCTAAATTAGCTGGCGGTGTTGCAGTAATCAAAGTAGGTGCTGCTACTGAAATGGAAATGAAAGAGAAAAAAGACCGCGTTGAAGATGCATTAAATGCAACTCGTGCAGCGGTTGAAGAAGGCGTAGTACCTGGCGGCGGCGTTGCACTTGTACGTGCAGCTAGCAAGCTGGTAGATTTAGTTGGCGACAACGAAGATCAAAACCACGGTATTAAAGTTGCACTTCGTGCAATGGAAGCACCACTTCGTCAAATCGTAACTAACGCTGGCGAAGAAGCATCAGTTGTAATTAACGCAGTTAAAGGCGGCGAAGGTAACTTTGGTTACAACGCAGCAACTGGCGAATACAACGACATGATTGAAATGGGTATCCTAGATCCAACTAAAGTAACACGCTCTGCATTACAGTTTGCAGGGTCTATTGCGGGTCTAATGATCACTACTGAAGCAATGGTAGCTGAAATCCCAAAAGATGAAGCTGGTGGCGCTGATATGGGTGGCATGGGCGGAATGGGTGGCATGGGCGGCATGATGTAATCATCCCCTAAACACCTAGCTCAAATAAAAACCCAGCTTCGGCTGGGTTTTTAGCTATTGGGCACAAATAAAGTAAAAGCCACAGGTGTGGCTAATTAATAAAATGACTTCGCGTATCCCTTTGCTTCTTAAATGCATGCCAAGCCATACTCAGAGTTAATTTTATTTATTAAAAATTATTAAGGATATTAAGATGAATAAAAAACCTGAACTAATCATCTCATCACTCGATGCAGATAGATTGTATGACTTAATGGAATCATTGCCTGCAGGTAGCTTTGCTAACAAAGAAGAATTGGAAGCTGAACTGGCACGAGCAACAATAGTCGAACCTAAAGATATGCCATCGTCAGTTGTAACGATGAACTCAACTGTAAACTTTATTGTTGAGTCTTCTAAAGAAGAATTTACGTTAACCTTGGTGTACCCAAAGAACAGTGACTCTAGCGGCGATAAAATATCGATATTATCACCCGTTGGTAGCGCATTACTTGGGCTAAACCAAGGCGACGAAATTGAGTGGCCTAAACCGAGTGGCGGCTTAATAAAGGTAAAAATAAAAGAAGTAACCTATCAACCAGAACGTGCTGGTGAATTACACAGATAAACACTTTATGCACTTAGTACTAAAAAATCGATTTAAAGTAAACCCAGCCTCAGCTGGGTTTTGCTTTTTATTATAAAGCAGATTGATACTGTTTAATTTATACCTATAACTAAGTTACATATTGGGGGCATATACCCTGCGTAATCATTTACTAATATGATAAAAAGCACATTTATTTAATAGTACGGAGTGAGCTAAACATGACTAACGTTCAACAGCATATCGGCAGCATTGCATTAGTTGTTAAGGACTACGACGATGCCATTGAGTTTTATACTCAAAAGCTTAACTTTGAGTTAGTGGAGGATACTGATTTAGGAGAGGGTAAACGCTGGGTGTTAATTTCACCTCCAAATTCAAACGGGGCTAGTTCAAATGGGACTAATTCGAGCAGGACTAATCTACTGCTTGCTAAAGCCACAACACCCGAACAGATCAGCGCTATTGGTAATCAAACGGGTGGGCGCGTGTTTTTATTTTTGCATACCAATGACTTTTGGCGAGATTATAATTTAATGCTTTCTAAAGGCGTTACATTTAACGAAAAGCCTCGAGTAGAACCCTATGGCACCGTAGTGGTTTTTGAAGACCTATATGGTACAAAGTGGGATTTACTGCAGCTTAATAGTTAGTTATATAGAGTGGCGCTTAAACTCACGTCACTTTATTAACTAACTCTCTGACAATTGAAAATAAATCACTGGGTAGCATTCCCCTTTGCCCGTCTCGCTCACTGGCGATATCACCGGCTCTAGCATGCAGTGTTACACCATAGAGTGCTGCTTCATCAATAGTTAAACCTTGAGCAAGTAAGGCACCAATAATACCAGTAAGTACATCGCCACTGCCGCCAACGGCCAATGCCGGGTTGCCATCTTCACATACCCACGTGTGCTGGGCATTATCTATTAATGTTCCTGCGCCTTTTAATACACAAGTCGCGTTATAGCGTTTAGCGCAAAGGCGGGCATAATTAAAGCGGTCTGATTCTATGTCGCTGGTGCTAACACTTAGCAGTCGCGAAGCTTCGCCGGGATGTGGAGTAAGTACGCATTGCTCTAACGTGTATGATGAAGCTTTCTTAGCCAGTAAATTAAGGGCATCTGCATCTATAACCAATGGCATTTTATTGTTTTGGCAATATTGCATTACTTCATCGAATGTTTGTTGTGCCCACTCGTCTTGCCCAAGCCCTGGGCCAATAACAACGCAGCTTGCCCACTCTAGCGCTTGATGTAAGTTATTACTGCTTACCATAAGTTCTGGTCTGCCAATACTAATAGGCGTTATTGAGCTTTCGTGTGTATACACTCTTACCATGCCAGCACCCGTTCTAAGAGCTGCTTCACTACTTAACCTAATTGCACCTGCAGTACCTTGATTGCCACCAATACATAAAAGTTTACCGTGGCTTCCTTTGTGACTATTGATTGCCCGCGTGGCTATTCCTTTAAAGCTATTGATATTAATCAGAGTACCTGATGATTGAGCAATACGAATAAACGCATCGCCAATTGCTAAGTCATCAAATACTAACTTACCGCTATATTGTTTACCTGCCGTCGTTGTCAGCCCTTGCTTAATACCCACAAAAGTAACGGTTGAAGTCGCTTGAACTGCACACCCTAAAGGTTGCCCTGTATTCGCCTCAATGCCTGATGGAATATCAATGCTTATTACGGGCTTACCACTGTTATTTACCGCTTTAATTATGCCCGCAAAGTTATCGCGCACGGTGCTTTTAAGGCCAGTACCAAGTAGAGCATCAATAACGATATCGCACTCATTAAGAGCATCTTTTGTAAAATGAGAAACCACCCCACCCGCTTCTACCCATAGCTGCTGCGCTTTTGCAGCATCACCGGTTAATACTTTATTAGGCTCAGCTGCGCATACTGTTACCTCTTTACCTGCTTGCATAATAAGCCTAGCTACAACGTAACCGTCTCCAGCGTTGTTACCATGGCCAACAATGACTAATGTATGCTGTTCAAATAACTGCCATTGCTTATATACAGCCTCGCCTGCACGCTGCATTAGGGTAAATAAATCACAATGACTATTTTTAGCCGCTAAAGCTTCATTGTCTCTTACTTGTTGTGCGGTAAATAAGGTTTTATTAAGCATAGAGGCTCCTTTACTAGGTGATACCTCACCTTATCAAATACTTATATCTAGCGGCTAGTTCTGTTGACGAATTTAAACTGCAATTTTATTTAAAGTCTAACTTAGTAAAACACTGCCACTTCAATTTGAGCATGACTCACTTGAGCACGTCTAACTTGAGCAAGGTGAGCTAATTAAAGTACAATGCAGTTAATTAAAGGCTTGGTTTACTTGTAATCCAAGCCTGTTTATTTTTAGGTAGAGAAAAGCATGGCACAAACTCGCGGTAACTTATTTATTTTGTCAGCCCCTTCTGGTGCTGGTAAATCAAGCTTAATCAATGCGTTATTAAAAAAACACGCTGACATGAAAGTATCTGTATCACATACAACTCGCGCCCCTCGCCCAGGTGAAGAAAATGGCGTGCATTATCACTTTGTATCTACAGACGAATTTAAAGCGCTTATTGCCAAAGATGACTTTTTTGAATGGGCTCAAGTATTCGATAATTACTACGGCACATCAAAGCAGGCTATTGAGTCGCAACTTGATGCGGGTATTGATGTGTTTTTAGATATTGATTGGCAAGGCGCTCAGCAAGTGCGCAAAATTATGCCAAGCGTACAAACTATTTTTATTCTACCGCCTTCAAAAGAAGAACTAGAACAACGCTTAAATAACCGTGGCCAAGATTCGGCTGAGATTATTGCCTCTCGTATGGCAAAAGCACAATCTGAAACATCACATTATAATGAATACGACTTTGTAATTGTTAATGATGACTTTGAGGACGCACTTGCCGACATAGAAATGATTGTAATGGCTCAGCGCTTAACACTAAAAGCGCAAGAAGATCGTCATCAAGTTTTACTAAATAGTCTGCTTAAATAATTTAAGCCTACTTAAATTAGGCTTAGGCAAGTAAAACTGATAAAAATTGAACACTGGCTATTGGCGAAAGTGGCTCCTTGGAGTAAACTACGTCTTTGCTTTTAAATTATTTTTGGAGTACTGTGATGGCCCGCGTAACAGTTGAAGATGCAGTAGATGCAGTTGGTAATCGTTTTGACTTAATTTTAGTTGCGGCTCGTCGTGCCCGCCAAATTGCTGTTGGTGGTAAAACTCCACTAGTAGACCCTGAAAACGATAAGCCAACGGTAGTTGCTTTACGTGAAATTGAATTAGGTTTAGTTGATAGCGCTTCAATGGACTTAATTGACCGTGAAGAACAACAACACCAAGAAGCAGCAGAATTAGCTGCTGTTGCTGCCATTGTTGGTGGCAACCAATAATCGACCTCCCGGTCTGATTTAGCCAACGGCGCAGTATTTCTACTATAGCCGTTGGCAATCCTTTCATTTCATCGTATATTCGTAGCTTACCTAATTTGCTTCACTAGGGCCTTTTTATCTTTCGAGGTTAAATTTGCAGCAGTATGCTTGGTATTTAGGCAAGGCAGAGCCTATGTAGTGTGGTTATTTCCCATAAGTAGGCGATAACGCAGCATAAATGCAAAACATGCGCTGCCCAAAGGGTTCTGCCTAGGGGCAATTTACTCTTTGTTGCTCGATTTTTACTTAGCCCGCTAGGCTAAAAACCTCGCGCCGCGATTAAATCGCCCCTAGATTGAACAAATTTTAATCCTGAAAGGTCAACAGGCCCTAGAACATTGGAGTGTGAATGTATCTTTTTGAAGGTCTTAAAAAGAAAATTTCAGAATACTTGCCCGCTGCTGATGTAGAGCTGGTTCAAAAATCTTACGTGGTAGCCCGAGAGGCCCATGAAGGACAAACTCGCTCAAGTGGCGAACCTTACATAACTCATCCAGTAGAAGTAACCCAAATTCTTGCAGGCATGCATCTTGACCATGAAACGCTCATGGCCGCGCTAATGCATGATGTAATTGAAGATACTGATTTTAGCCAACAAGATTTAGCCGAAATTTTTGGCGAAACTGTGGCAGAACTCGTTGAAGGTGTAAGTAAGCTCGATAAGCTCAGCTTTAAAGATAAAAAAGAATTCCAAGCTGAAAACTACCGCAAAATGATTATGGCAATGACTCAGGATATTCGAGTTATTTTAATCAAGCTTGCTGATAGAACGCACAATATGCGTACTTTAGGGGCACTGCGCCCAGATAAGCGCCGCAGAATAGCACGTGAAACGCTTGAGATTTACGCGCCAATAGCAAACCGCTTAGGTATTCACGATATTAAAAATGAGCTTGAAGACTTAGGTTTTCAAGCTTTATATCCTATGCGTCATCGCGCACTTAAATCTGAAGTAGCTAAAGCACGTGGTAATCGCAAAGAAGTTATCACTAATATCCAACATGAAATAGAAGCACGTCTTGAAGAGTCAGGCATTAAAGCGACTGTGTCAGGCCGTGAGAAACATTTATATAGTATTTATAAAAAAATGCTTAATAAAGAACTGCTATTTAACGAAGTTATGGATATTTACGCGTTTAGAATTGCAGTTGATTCTATGGATACGTGTTATCGCGTATTAGGTGTGGCTCATAGTCTTTATAAGCCTATAGAAACACGCTTTAAAGATTATATTGCTGTACCAAAAACTAATGGTTACCAATCGCTTCATACTTCATTAGTTGGCCCACACGGAATACCTGTTGAGATTCAGATTCGTACTCACGATATGGATCAGATGGCCGACAAAGGTGTAGCGGCGCACTGGATGTATAAAAAATCAGGTGATGGTGCAGGTAATACTTCGCAGCAACGTGCTCGCCAATGGATGCAAAGCTTATTAGAACTTCAGCAAAGTGCGGGTTCATCGTTTGAATTTATTGAAAACGTAAAAACTGAGCTATTCCCAGAAGAAATTTACGTATTTACACCTGATGGTCGTATTGTTGAGCTACCAATGGGCGCTACCGCAGTCGATTTTGCGTATGCGGTTCATACTGATGTAGGCAACACTTGTGTAGGCGCTCGCGTTAATCGCAAGCCACATCCTTTAAGTCGGCCATTAGATACAGGGCAAACCATAGAGATAATAACAAGCTCAGGTGCCCACCCTAATGCAACATGGCTAAACTTTATTGTTACTGGTAAAGCACGCTTGGGTGTTCGTAATTACCTTAGAAGCCAGCATCATGAAGAAGCCATGCTTTTAGGGCGCCGTTTACTTGATTCGGCATTAGGCGAAAACAAACTAGATAGCATTGCTGATGAAAATATAGCGAGAGTACTTGAAGAGCACGAACTAACTACGCTTCTTGAATTACTTGTAGAAATTGGCTCTGGTAACTTAATGAGTATGTTAATTGCCAAGCGCTTATTGCAAAATGACAATGACGATTTAACTGATATAACAAGCCAAGCTAAAGCGACCATTATTGGTACTGAAGGCATGTTAGTGAATTACTCTAAGTGTTGCCGACCTGTACCAGGCGATGCCATTACGGCTCATATAAGCCAAGGTAAGGGCCTGACCGTTCACCGCCAAGAATGTAAAAATATTCGTGGTTGGGAAAATGAGCGCTCTAAATACTTAGTTGTAAAATGGGACGATAACCCAGAAAAAGAATATATTGCAGCTCTGAGAGTTGAAATTATTAACCATCAAGGCGCGTTAGCTAAGCTAACCAATGTTGTCGCTACAACCCAAGCCAATATTGTCGAAATTGCCACCGATGAAAAAGAAAGTAATTTATACGTGATAGATTTAGGGGTTACCGTTAAAAACCGTATCCACGTTGCTAACATTATGCGCCGCATTCGCGTTATGCCTGATGTACAAAAAGTCTATCGTAAAAAATAAAATAGGAAACACATGAATAAAGCATTTATCTCTACCGACAAAGCACCTGCAGCTATTGGCACTTATAGCCAAGCAGTTAAAGTAGGTACCGCTGTTTATTTATCTGGTCAAATTCCATTAGTTCCAGAAACGATGGAAATGATTTCAGAAGATTTTAGCGAGCAAACGCATCAAGTATTTAAAAATATTGCTGCGGTATGTGAAGAAGCAGGCGGAAAAATTCACGATTTAGTTAAAATCAATATTTACCTAACTGATCTATCTAACTTCGCCACTGTAAATGAAGTGATGAGCCAATACTTTAAACAACCTTACCCAGCTAGAGCTGCATTAGGTGTTCGTGCACTACCAAAAGGTGCACAAGTTGAAATAGACGGAATAATGGAATTACCTTCTACCAATTAAGTATTACAGGCTATAGAGCTTCTCTATAGCCTTTATTTTTCGCTCCACACTTCGTTTTATCTGACTTCTTGACTCAAATGTAAATTTCTAGCAATCTGTAGTTGTGTTTTAAAAAACAAACTTAACTTAAGTAGTAAAAAAGGATTAACTCGTGTTTAAGCTTGCCAACAATGGAAATGTTTTACTTGATGTAAAAGAGCATATTCCTCCCAGCGCTGCATTTATTTTAGAGGCTCTCGAAAAGTCAGCCTTTTGCGACTGTAAAATAGATCATGACGCTATTAATGATTTTTTTAAAAACGAAAACACACAACAAACTCTCGTTGTAGCAACAAAACACAATGCCACTTTAAATGTAACAATTAGCGACGATAAAATGCTGGCCATTGGCGAGCTAACGCTTGCCCAAGGTGGAAAGTTATTAAGCTTAGAAGATGCAAAAAAACAACTCGTTAAAGCAGGTATTGTGCGTGGGTATAAACAAGCTTTTTTAGAACAGCTGCTACAAAAACAATCTGAACACTCTGCGGGATCTGTCGTTAAGGGGATATTAGCTAAAGGTAGGCTCCCAAGCGATGGTTTAGCCACTAAACTAATAACAACCGTAGAGACTTTAAAAGACCGTTTAAAAGCGCCCAAGCTCAAAGAAGATGGCAGTGTGGACATGCGCGACTTTGGCAAGCTTGCAAGCGTAGAGCCTGGCTCTGTGCTTATTCGCCAGCAACCAGCAACCCCCGGTAAAGAAGGCTTTACCGTAATAGGTGACATACTGCCCGCAAAACCCGGAGAAAATAAACAATTAGTGGCAGGCGAAGGCACTGAAATATCAAAAATGAATCCGCTTGAGTTAGTCTCTACTATTGCTGGTGTTCCGGTTGAAATTAATAATGGTATGCGTGTCGACGATATTTTTACCATTTCAGATGTAAATGTAAAAAGCGGCCATATTGACTTCCAAGGCAGTGTTATTGTTACTCGCAATATAGACCCAGGGATGAAAGTAACTGCCAAAGGCGATATTACTATATTTGGCACGGTTGAATCAGGCGAGCTTACTGCAGGAGGAAACATCACGGTTAAACAAGGCATTATTGGCCATCAAAAAATGGATAGTAAGTCACTTTCTTGCAAGCTAATTGCGCTAGGTGATATTCATGTATCTCACTCACAGTATTGTTACCTCGATGCAAATAATATTTTTATTGATCGCCAAACAAGCCATTGTGTAATAAAAGCTAAGCGCTTACTGCAAGTAGGCCAATCCGACTTACCTAAGGGTAAAATATTTGGTGGTGAAATACTTGATGCAACAACTCTCATTGCTGGCGAAATAGGGAATGAATCAGGCGCTAAAATGATTATTAACCTAGCGGCTTCTGGCGCTGAAATAACAGCGGATACTGATAATTGCTTTAAAGACTTAGCTAAAACAGATGCACAATTAGATACGCTGCAAGCAGCGCTAGAAAAAACTGATTTAGTGAAGGATGCCGAAAAGAAGAAAATATTAATTACTAAAATTGGAGCTACTCAGAAACATTACTGTGAGCAAGCAGAGCTATTAGAAAAACGTCTTTCAAACTTAGATCACGACTTACACGATTTACTTAGCGACGCTAATTTAACGGTGAATTCTGTTTTGCATTCAGGCGTAGAGATTCATATTTTTGATAAAGTACTTAAAACGATCCGCAATTACCCTCCGTGCAACGTTAAACTTTTAAATAATAAAATTGAAATAGAGTTTAAAACACACTAAAAAATTGAGTGCTCTATTGAGCACTCAAATTAACTCACTTTTTTACAATTTAAAGTAAGCCACTTACCGTATCATAAGTTTGACTTGGCCATACACCCACTTGTACTTGGCCAATATGCTGCTTTTGCAGCAATAGCATAGCCAAGCGAGACTGCCCTATTCCACCGCCAATTGTTTGGGGGAATTTACTTTGTAGTAGCGCTTTATGCCAATCAAACTCTAAGCGGTCTTCATCTCCAGTTGTACTTAACTGCGCTTTTAAAACCTCAGGGCTTACACGTATACCCATTGATGATATTTCAAATGCATCTTCAAGTACTGGGTTCCATACTAAAATATCACCATTTAAACCCATATATTGATCGCATGTTGGCGTAGACCAATCATCGTAATCTGGGGCTCTTACATCATGAATTTTGCCATCTCCAAGCGCGCCACCAATACCAATCAAAAATACAGCACCATATTCTTGTGCAATGGCTTTTTCGCGTTGCTTAGCACTAAAGTCAGGATACATTTTACGTAGCTCTTCACTGTGCACAAACTTAATATCGTCCGGTAAAAAAGGCGTTAAGCCATAAGACTCTCTTACAAAAGCTTCCGTCTCTTTTATCCCTTTATAAATAGATTGAACAGTTTGCTTTAGTGTTGCCAGCGAACGCTCTGTCGTTTCGCTAATTACTTTTTCCCAATCCCACTGATCAACATATACAGAATGAATAGGACTTAATGAATCTTCATCTGGGCGCAAAGCCTTCATTTGAGTGTAAATACCCTCACCAACACTAAAGCCATAAGTTGCCAGTGTTTTACGTTTCCACTTAGCCAGTGAATGCACCACTTCGTAGCGGCTATCTGTAATCGCTTTCACATTTACAGCAACTGCGTTTTCATGTCCGCTTAAGTTATCTTGCGTGCCGTCGCCAACCTTAGCCAAAATTGGGGCTTGAACCTCAACCAGCCCAAGTTGGGTTTCTAGTTGTTGTGAAAAAAATTGCTTAACTTTACTTATTTGCTGCTGTTGCTGCACATAGTGTGAACTCATAATAATTGGCCTCATTCCCAGTTATTGTTACTTGCTTAATTGATAAAAAGCGATCTAATTAACGCCCTTAATGAAGTTAATGTAACGATTTAAAGGATTAATTCAACATCCCATAACAAAAATAGCTTTAATATATAAAAACCATCAATTAAGTGGTATAAAAACCATATATTCGATAATTTTATGAGAAAAATATAATGGAAAATTATTTAATCGATAATCTCGATAAACAGATACTTCATGCGTTAATGGCAAATGCCCGTACCGCGTATGCCGAATTAGCAAAAAGATTTAATGTAAGCGCAGGGACAATTCACGTAAGAATTGAAAAAATGAAGCAAGCAGGGATCATTACAGGCACCCAATTAACGATTAATACTAAACAGCTAGGCTACGATGTATGCTGCTTTATAGGTATTAATTTAAATAACGCACGTGATTACCCGCAAACGCTTATAAAGCTAGAAGCATTGGAGGAAGTGGTAGAGGCTTATTACACAACAGGTAACTACAGCATATTTATAAAGGTAATGACAAAGTCCATTGATCACTTACAAGATGTGCTGATTAATAAAATACAGGCAATAGAAGCCATTCAGTCAACAGAAACACTTATTTCTCTACAAAATCCAATTAGCCGTACGGTAATGCCTTAACTGCAAAAATCTCGTATAATTGCCGAAAAAAGAGGATAACCATGCAGCAAACTCGCTATCAAAGAATCAAAGACGTACTTTCGCGCCGTCAAACAGACCTAACCGTGTGTTTAGAAGACGTGCACAAACACCATAACTTATCTGCAATAGTACGAAGTGCTGATGCGGTTGGTTGCCATCATGTACATGCTGTATGGCCTGAAAAGCAAAAATGGCTAACAAATAATACCTCAGGTGGCAGTAAAAACTGGCTAGAGACGCACTTACATAGAAATATTGATGATGCCGTTACTGCAATGCGTGAACGCAATCCAGAAATACAAATATTAGCGACTCATCTATCAGAAGATGCCGTTGATTTTAGAGAAGTAGATTACACCAAGCCAACGGCTATTATTGTTGGACAAGAAAAAACAGGGATATCAGAAAAAGCCCTAGAATATGCCGATCAAAATATTATTATTCCAATGCAAGGCATGGTGCAATCACTAAATGTTTCGGTTGCTGCTGCGCTAATATTGTTTGAAGCACAGCGCCAACGCGAGCTGGCTGGTTTATATAATAGAGATATGCTGAGCGCCGAAGTTAAACATCCACTTTACTTTGAAGGCTGCCACCCTATTATCGCAAGGCAATGTAAACAAAAAAAATTACCTTATCCTGCACTTGATGAAAACGGCGAAATAGTCGCTGACGAGCAATTTTGGCAAGCTTTAAAACATACTTGATGGACTAAAGCTCTGTAAGTACACTTAGCCTACTCACAAATAATAAGATTGATACACTTTGTCTAAACCTAGCTTAAATCAATACCCAATTACAGAGCTCAAAGGGGTCGGCCCAAAAATGGCTGAGCGTTTGTTAAAGCTAGGTATTTTAACTGTGCAAGATATGCTTTTTCATTTGCCACTTCGCTATGAAGATCGCACTCGCTTATACGCGATTAGCGAGTTGTCACTTCATAGCCACGTAAGTGTTGAAGCAACAATTGAAACAAGCCAAATTACGTTTGGTAAAAGGCGCATGCTTGTTTGCCAAATCAATGATGGTACTGGCAGGCTAACACTACGATTTTTTAATTTTACCGCCGCACAAAAAAACGCATTTAGCGCTGGTAAAATAATACGTTGTTTTGGTGAAGTGCGCCGTGGCCGCGTTGGCTTTGAAATGAGTCATCCTGAATACAGCATCAGCGATACCTCTAACGAGCAGCCGGTAGCGACAACATTAACGCCCGTTTATTCAACAACCGAAGGTTTAAAGCAACTATCGATTAGAGCTTTAAGCGAACAGGCCATTGATTTACTAAATAAATACTCAGTAGAAGAACTACTGCCTTCACAGTGGCAGCCATCAAATATGCCGCTAAGTGACGCCTTATTATTACTGCACCGCCCACCAAATGATGTTGACGTAACTGCATTAGAGCAAGGTACTCACCCTGCTCAACAGCGCCTTGTATTTGAGGAGTTACTTGCTCAAAACCTCAGCTTATTAAAAGTACGAGAGCAAGGGCAACAAGTTAAAGCCGTGGCATTAAATCCGGTAAACACATTAGAAAGCCAATTTTTAGAGCAACTTCCTTTTGCACCCACAAATGCGCAAAGCCGCGTAGTTGCTGAAATTAAAGGTGACATGCAACACGCGTATCCAATGATGCGTTTAGTACAAGGCGATGTAGGCTCAGGTAAAACCCTAGTAGCAGCACTTAGTGCACTAACAGCCATTGCGCAGGGCTTTCAAGTAGCTTTAATGGCTCCAACAGAGATTTTATCAGAGCAACATGGTGTTAATTTTACAACGTGGTTTAATCAACTAGGTATAACAGTTGCTTGGCTTGGCGGTAAAACAAAAGGCAAAGAGCGCGTTGCAACACTTGAAAAAATAGCCTCTGGTGAAGCCCAAATGATTGTAGGTACTCACGCTTTATTTCAAGATGAAGTTAAGTTTAATAACTTAGTGCTTATCGTTATTGATGAACAACACCGCTTTGGTGTCCACCAGCGTTTATCACTACGCGAAAAGGGTAAGTTTGGTGATTGTTACCCTCATCAACTAGTTATGACCGCAACACCTATCCCACGTACGCTCGCTATGACAGCCTATGCCGACTTAGAAACCTCTGTGATTGACGAGTTACCACCTGGGCGTACGCCAATCACAACAGTAGCACTTCCAGATACTCGCAGAGACGATATTATTGCCCGCGTTAAATTAGCGTGTAACGAGCAAGGTCGACAGGTTTATTGGGTATGTACACTTATAGATGAATCTGAAGTACTGCAATGCCAAGCAGCGGAGGACAGCGCACTACAGTTAAAAGAAGCATTACCAGAGCTAAACGTAGGTTTAGTACATGGGCGAATGAAATCAGCTGAAAAACAAGCCATTATGAGCGAGTTTAAAGCAGGCAATATACATGTTTTAGTTGCCACTACGGTTATTGAAGTTGGTGTAGATGTCCCTAATGCGAGCTTAATCATTATAGAAAACCCTGAGCGCTTAGGCTTAGCACAGCTGCATCAGTTACGTGGGCGAGTTGGCCGTGGCGCTACGGCATCGCATTGTGTGCTTTTATATCACGCACCGTTGTCTCACACCGCTCAAAAGCGATTAGGAGTACTACGCGATAGTAACGATGGTTTTGTGATAGCAGAGCGCGATTTAGAAATTCGTGGCCCAGGTGAAGTACTCGGTACAAAACAAACGGGTTTAGCCGAATTTAAAATTGCCGATCTTACCCGCGATAAGCACATACTCAACCAAGTTAGGCCAATTGCACAGCAAATGCTTAAGCAACATCCAGAGGTTGTTGATCCGCTAATTCAGCGCTGGTTAGGTAATAAGCAAAATTACGCGCAAGCGTAACCACTCTATTTTCGATATTTTTGAGTCTACTAAGTTAGCGATGCTAAATTAGAGGTGCTAAATTTATTCGTTAGCATTTTGAGGATATAAAAAAGTCAGCCCTAAACAATATAGAGCTGACAATACATATCATACTAATTATATTAAATTTAAGCTTTGTTAAGCTCAAAAATAAGTGATGTTTGCGGGAATGAAATTGGCATTTGTAAGCCAAACTGCATTAACGCTTCACCTGTAAATGCTTGACCATTTACCGCAGCAATAGAAGACGGACGATACTCTTCAAATTTAACCGGCCACACTAAATTAAGTGTGTACTGCGCATCGCCATCTAGACCAACAAAACGAAGCTTATTAGGCGCTGTACGCGGTGTTTCACGTACGCTGTTATAAGCAAACAACGCTTTTGATTTTTGCTCGTCGATTAAACCAAAGTTAATTGATAAATCGTCGCTATCAAGGCGGTACAAATCGGCGCTATGAATAAACTCACGATGCTCTTTATGAAGCGCTATTGCCGCTTTAAGGGCATTGTATTCATGATCGTTCAGCTCACGTGGGTCCATTTCGATTCCCATGTGGCCAAACATTGATACCGCAGCACGCATTTCAATACTTACATTACGCCCTGTGATATGACAATCGCGCGGACCTACGTGTGCCCCCATAACCGACGATGGGAAGAAGAACGAACATCCACGTTGTATTTCAAGGCGATCAAGCGCATCGTTAGAGTCTGACGTCCATACACGGTCGGTGTGTGCAAGTACGCCGTAATCTACACGTGCACCACCTGACGAACAGCTTTCTATTTCAAGCCCAGGATGCGCCGCTTTAATACGGTCAATTAGACGATAAAGTGCTAATGTTTGCTGGTGTACTGCTGGCTTACCATCAAAATTACCCGCATGATTAATATCGCGGTTCATATCCCACTTAATGTATTTAATAGTTGGGTATTCAACTAAAATGTCGTCAATCGCTTTGTATAAGTACTCAACAACTTCTGTGCGAGTTAAATCAAGCACTAGCTGATTTCTAAAGCTTAACTGTTCGTTGTTCTCAGAACCTAAAACCCAATCAGGATGTGCACGATATAAATCGCTATCTGGGTTAACCATTTCTGGTTCAAACCAAATACCAAACTCCATGCCTAAACTGTTTACATGGTCGATTACTGGCGATAAACCATCTGGGTAGATTTTGTAATCTACTGTCCAATCACCTAGCCCAGCGTTGTCGCCACGGCGACCTTTAAACCAACCATCATCAAGTACAAAACGCTCAATACCTAACGGCGCTACTTTGTCGGCTAGTTGCTTAAGCGTGTCTACGTCGTGATCGAAGTATATGCCTTCCCATGTGTTGTAATGCACAGGACGTGTTTTTTCACGCTGTGCTTGGCTAAGTAAATTAGCTTTAACAAAACGATGAAAATTACGAGAAAGCGCACTAAAACCTTCACTCGAAAACGAGCCATAAATGCTCGGACTTTGATACGTTTGACCTTTAGCAAGCGTAAGCTCACCAGGTAATAATAACTCACCCATTTGCACGTAACGACGACCTTCAGCTAAAAGCTCTGCGCGTAGTTTATTATTACCACTCCAACCTAAATGAAAGCCGTAACATTCGCCGTGCTGCTCGCCTGCATTTTCGTTATGCACTAATAAACCAGGAAATACATCGTGTGATGTTTTACCTTTACGGTTTTCACGTACAAAGCTGCCTAAGACTAAATCAACTGATTGACGTTGGAATTCGTTTGACCAACGACCTTCAAAACTTACTATTTTACTTACGCTATCTGGCAGCTGGAATGTTGGCGCCGCGCAAAAGTTAACACTTAATGGCGAATCGCCTAAATTAGTTAATACGGTATGCGCGCTCAATACGTCAGTGTTTTTATCAAGCGTGATGCTGTGCACTACTTCAATACCACGAAGTTTATCTACACTTACAAATTCAAGTGTTGCAGCTGAAGGCTCACGTACTTCTTGAAGTTGTGGCCCTACTGACCATGCGATTGAATCATTTACTAGCTCAAGCCCTGGCGCACCAGTAAAGCCCTCGCCTAATAACGGAGATAGAGAAATAGGCGCTTCTTCAACCACGGCACATTTTACTTCTTGGCGGGTAGCAAGCTGAGTTAGCATTGTTTCTGTTGTTTGCTCAGATAGGCGTTTACCAAAGTACAGTAACGCCGGTGTTTTGCTCTGGCAGTCGAAAATAACGGTGCTGTTTACACTGTCTAATCGATAAAATGATTTAGTGTCGGCCATGATTTTCCTATCCTCTTGTTCATTGTGTGAGTTATAAATATAACGAAAGTAACTTAGTGATACTAAGTATTAATGTGTCTCTCGTTCTTTGAGGCACAATCTATCAGACGGTGACATTCAATAATAATAGTATATATCATATAAATTGGGTTTTGATAGTCTTTACATCGCAAATAGTTAGATAAACTCACTGGAAGTACCACTGTAGCAAAAAGCTATAAACCAACCTTAACTTTAAAGTGCTGTTACTAATTTCTTATACATATAAAAAAATCGGCCAGAGTTGTCCCATGACCGATTTTGTCAGCTTAAATTATTTATACGTTATTTTTGTACTTGTGCTTGTGCTTGTCCTGCGTCATCAAGTTCAGATGTTTTACCTGCCCATTGTGCATTCAAACCAAACACCACTTTATTTACTATTAATGCAAAAGCCACACATACAATCAGTGTAATTGGCATTAAGTGAATGTAATGAATATCAGTATGTAGTGGTGAGCTTGCAAATGTAAGCATGCCGTACATTACAACACCTAAAATTACTGCTGCAATACCCGCACGTGCATCAACATTTTTAAACAATAATCCCACTACAAAAATAGAGAATATAGGCATACTTAGTAAGCCATTTAATTGCTGTAGTAAGTTAATAATACTATCTGCTTGCTGATAAATTGGTACAAGTACCAGTGTTAAGCTTGTTAGTAGCAATGTTACGTAACCACTTAGCTTTACAACACTTGGCTCTTTATTAAAATATGCTTCGTGAATGTCACATACATACAATGCGGTTGCTGAGTTTAATAAGCTGTTGTAAGTAGACAGTACTGCTGCAGCCATTGCCGCTGCAAATACACCGGTTAACCATGCTGGCATTACATCACCCACAATTCGACCATAAGCGGCGTCGCCAATATCACCATAAAGCTTAAACGAAATAATACCCGGTAATACCACGATTGCAGGGACGATTAAAAAGCGAATACCCGCCGCTGCAAATATACCTTTTTGCGCTTCTTTAACATTAGGCGCTGCCATTGCTCGCTGCGTAATTGTTTGGTTAGTACCCCAGTAATACATTTGAATGAAGATCATACCGGTTAAAAGTGTTGGCCAAGGAATAGGTGAATCAGCATCGCCAATTAATGTTAAACGTTCTTCTGGAATACCCGTAAAGTCATAATCAATTGCATTAAGTGCTAAAAACACCACTAAAACAGCCATACCGAGTACAAGTATACCGTTGTAAGTATCCGATACTGCAACTGCACGCAGACCACCAAAGAAGGCATAAACAGCACCAAGAATGGCAAAGGCGGTGGCAATATACATAAGCGGAATATCAACTTTAAACATGGTTTGCATAAACAGCGCACCAGAGTAGATTACCGCTGGCATATAAATAAGTGCATTACCTAAAAAGAACAACCCACCAATAACAGCGCGAATATGCTTGTTGTTATAGCGCTTTTCTAAAAGCTCTGTGGTGGTTGTACAGTTGTATTTGTAATAAACAGGGATGAATACTTTGGCTAAAATAATCAACCCTATAATAGCG
Organism: Pseudoalteromonas sp. 31A1; assembly: GCF_011378815.1. NCBI lineage: Bacteria > Pseudomonadati > Pseudomonadota > Gammaproteobacteria > Alteromonadales > Pseudoalteromonadaceae > Pseudoalteromonas > Pseudoalteromonas sp. 31A1. Next base: position 84,154 of record NZ_WTKY01000008.1, read on the forward strand.
GCAAGCTCCCACCAAACAAGCAAAGCCATTTGGTTACCATTCATACCTACAAGTTGGTCAGTACTTAAATTAGTTAATGTGATTGAACCTGCAACAAACATCCAAGTAAGGCCACCGCCCGCTAAAAAATACTCTTTGGTTTGGCTTTGTCCGTTATTACGATTTTGGCCTCGGCATTTCCAATAAGTAAGGCCACCAATTAAAGCGGTGACAAAAACAAAAACCACCAGCTGTAAAATGTTATCTGACATGTGTGTGTCTCCTGCGCGTTATGCGCAATGTCTGGGTAATAAAAAATGCACGCTACAGCGCGTGCGCATCTCGACTTAGTTCTAACTTAATCTGCTTTAAAGGCATAAGTTCGGGACGTTGGTTGTGCAGCTTTACCAATGCATTTAACTGAAACAGTGAAATGAGCATGCTGTTAAGCACACTTAAGTAACCCTGCTTTTGTAGTTCTGCAATGGTATTGCTATCTAATGTTTGCAGTTTGTCTTCATCAACGGTGCTCAAACCTTGAATGGTTTGGGTTTCGCCTTGTTCAAACTGCAATACAATATCTATGTTTTTAATGAGTCCTAAACGCGCAACTTCTTGGGTAAATTGATACGTTTGGTAATCATTTTTTAAATCGCTTTCTAACAACTTTTGCTGTGCACTTAAAAATAAACTTGGGTTACCTTTAGCATCAAATAGTGACTCACCCTGCTCGGTGTTTACGGCTAAGCTTTGCTCATCAATCGCAATAAAATAATCGCTACTATTTGCTTCTCGAGTCATTAAGTAAAGCGGCTGGGTTTGCATGCATACCGGAGTGTAAAGTGCCTGCCATTGGTTGTTATTTACCAATAGACTTTGCCCAGCACTAAAGCTTGTTAACGCTGATACTGTATAGCTGCCATTTTGTGCGTTACGTGCTAAAAAAACAGGTAAATCGCAGGCTGCTTTTGCTATTTCATTTGCTCTTAAATTAACTAAATGCTGTGTTTTTGCGTATTCAACAGCGGCATTGGGGTTAATTTTTAATGTTTGGTGTTTGGTGTTTACTAGTTCACTAATAGCCATAGTTACACATCCTTAAACTGGGTTAGCTGCTAACCACTGCTCTATAAAAGCACGGTGCGGTGGTAAAGTTTGCAACATCTGCTGTGTAAGCTGGCTGTTACGTTCTATTATTTGTTTAGCTTGCGCGTCTTGTGAATACAAATACGCTTGTTTAGTAAAGTCAGGCTTAAAGCCCATACCGTACAAAACATACTGATAGCTGGCGGCTGGAAATAACTCTAATGCGCCATGAAAATCTTGAATAAGCGGGCCACGGCTTCCCCAAAGAAGTAAGTCTTCTTGCAGGGTTTCTGGAATAGTATCAGGCTGTACATGTGCTTGCCAGTAAGGTTCTGGGCGCTTGGTTAGCATGTAATGTAGCTTTAAAAAGTCGATAATACGCTGCCAACGATAATCCATCTGCTCATTAAAGCGCTTAGCTACAATAGGCATTACTTGGGTATCTGCTGGCATATGTTCAGCAACAAAGCGTGCTGAAATTTCAACAAGCATAATGGCGGTAGCTTCAAGCGGCTCTACAAACCCTGCCGACATACCAATGGCAACACAGTTTTTATGCCAAAACTTCTCACGGTATCCTGATTCAAAGTTGATTTTACGGGCAGTTAAACCGTTTGCTGCATCTCCTAAATAGTCTCTTAGGTTTTGCTCTGCTTCATCGTCTGATAAAAATTTGCTTGAATAAACATGCCCTACACCTCGGCGGTGCGTTAAACCAATATCCCAAATCCATCCAGCGTTTTGCGCTGTTGCTATGGTGTGGCTCGCCAAAGACTCATCGTTTTCATCGTAAGGAACTTGCATAGCCAATGCGCTGTCGTTAAATAGCACGTGGTCCATTTTTTTAAACGGTACGTTAAGCGCTTGGCCTAATAACAATGATGAAAAGCCAGTACAGTCTATGTATAAGTCGGCATTTATGGTGCGGGTTTGATCTTTTAGAGTAAGCTCATTTATTGCACCATCGTCATCAAGCTTTACCTGATCAACAGTACCAATAATATGATCTACACCAAGCTTACTTTTACAATGCTGTTTAAGCATTTCGGCAAAAGCGCCGGCATCTAAGTGATAAGCGTAATTACAATTACCTTGATATTCACCTTGCGATATACCTCTTGGGGCTAAGCTTGCTTCGCAAATATCATGTTGAAAATTTGTTTGCTGTGCAAAGTCTTCAACATTATCTAAATAAGGGGCTAAATCTATACGGCCGTAGCCTAGCGGTACAGTAAATGGATGGTAGTAAAAGTCATTATTGCCATGAGTCCAATTTACAAACTTTCCACCTTGTTTAAAAGTGGCATTACAGGCTTTAAACACGTCAACTTCACGTAAACCAATTTGCTGAAGCGTGTTTTTCATCGTGGGCCAGGTACCTTCACCTACGCCAATTGTTGGAATGTCTGACGATTCAACCAATATCACTTTTAAGCCGTCACCATTTTGACCTTGGTGATACGAAGCTATAATTGCAGCGCTCAGCCATCCTGCTGTACCACCGCCAACTACCGCTACTGTTTTTATTGCTTTATTCATAATGGACTACTCTTTGAGTATTTTTGATAACGTTTTATACAACAAATGCCCGTTAGGGCATTTTGATTTAATGTAGTTTCATTTTAGCCAATTAGGTTAACTAACATACATTACTGCTAAATCAACCTAATTGGTATTAGCACCAAAGTGCTGCAATGAAACAAGAGGCGAGAAATTCGCCTCAAGCATTAATTAAAACGATCCGCGAATACCAAACGCGTAACGTGAGCCATTATCTTCAACCGAATAGATTTGGTTAGCAAAACGACCCGTTTGTACTAACTCTTCTTCAGTGATGTTGATGCCTTCAGCAAAAATAGTGAAGTTTTCGTTAATATCGTAGCTTGCACTAATATCCCACTGACCGTAAGTTTCTACGTTCACTGGTTCACCGTTAAAACCATTATCAACTAAGCGTAAAAAACCTTCACGGTTGTTAAATGCAACACGTGCTTGCCAGTTATCTTGCTCATAAAATAATATTAAGTTTTGTGAATCGCCTAAACCTTCAAGTGCAAATGTTTGTGTGGTGTCTGCACCTACGCTAATGTCACTATCTACGACAGTCGCATTGGCTATAATACCAAAGCCATTTTCAAATATGTGCGTCACACCTACTTCGTAGCCAGTTACTTTAGCTGACTCACCATTTTGAGGGCGAGTTACTGTGTATATTTCTGAGCTACCATTAAGCTCATCATCTGCTTGACCTGTACAAGTGGTACACGCAAAACCAGGACCTGAGCGGTCAGCCATTTCAAATGTTTCTTCACCTGTTAGCGTAACAATAAAGTCATCGACTTCTTTACTAAATACTGCAAAGCTAAATAAGTTAGCGTCGTTGTAGTACCACTCGTAAGAAATATCCCAGTTTTCTGACTGGAATGGCTTAAGTGCAGGGTTACCACCATTTGCTGTTAAGTTTTGACGGCGTGGCTCGTTAAATGTAGTAGCAGGAGATAATTGAGACATCGTTGGACGAGTAATACTGTCGTACGTTGCAAAACGTAAAATCATATTGTCTTGCAGCTCTAACTTAACATTCAAAGATGGTAGTAAGTTTGAGTAGCTAGTGCCCTGTTCAATGTTCGTTGCTGGGCCAAATACGTTAGCAAATAATGTTGCATCAGTTGTTGGCACTACATCGCTAATAAAGCTTTGTACTGCAGCTACTTCAATATCAGTTTCTGAGTAACGTGCACCTAAATTAACAGTTACTGGCATATCAGCTAGGTCAAAACCAAGCGTAAAGTCCATGTATAAGCTAGTGATATCTTCGTTAATTGTGTAACGGTTATTTTGTAGTGTTGGCTCTACTGGGAAACCTTGATCGGCTAGGTAATCAAGCATTTTATCACCGTCGTAGGTGTAGAATGTATCGATTAAGCCTGGGAAGTAGTTGCTTGCTTGGTAAGCTTCAAAATCAATTGCATCAAGTGGTGCTTCAGTACCGTAACCACAGAACTGACATTGGGTACCATAAACTTGGAAGCTTGATTTTTCACGCTCTTGACGATAAGCACCAAAGTTAATGCGATCTACTGGACCTTTATCTGGCACGTATTCAAAATCAGCTTTTACTTCAGTAATTTCATCTTCATCAGTAAACTGTAGACCCACTTCGTTATAGTGAAGGCGGGCAAGGCTTGGATCTGGCAATGAACCATTTTCAAAGCCATCATGCTGTACAGTAGGAATACTGCCTGTACCGTCAAAAGTATAACTATTAATAATACCGACAACGTTAAAGCGGTCAGTACCTGCACGGTCATTTTCGGCTGTTGAACGAGATACATCAAATTTTGCTTTTAATGAATCATTTACTTGCCAATCAACGTTAATACCAAATGCTTTATTAGTTACATCACGTGAGTTACGTGTATGTGATACAAAGTCACTTGCAGGGTCACCACTTGGTGCGCCTAAACCAACGTCTTGAGAGAAAGTTAAAAGAGTACCTGTTTCTGGATCAATCGTTGCGCTACCTACGCGGTCTGGTTCAAACCAAGATGCTAAATCGCGTACTGTTGAATCAACTTCAAATTTTGAAATCATACCATCAACAGTAATCGTAACATCGTCAGATGGTGCGTATTGCAATACTAAACTTGCGTTTGTACGTTCACGGTCTTGCTCATCAACAACTTGATCCCAGTTACGCGGAATGTAGGCATTTTCAAACAATACACCATCTGTTGGATTAGAGATTGTTTGGCCGCCGCGCCAACCTGCCGTTAAAATTTGGTTATTTTGAAGTTTACGTTGTTGATTAGTGATGGCAAAAAGCACACCTAACTTATCATCGTTAAACGTATTACTTATTAAGAATGATGTTGATGGAGATACTTCTTCAGAAAGGCTTTCGTACATACCTTTAACTGAACCTAAAATATGTAAACCACCAAAGTCAAAAGGACGTGCTGTAGTTACGTTAACCGTACCACCAATGCCGCCTTCTTGAAGTGTTGCTGTATTACTTTTATAAATATCAGCACCGGTGATTTGGTCTGCTGCTAATACATCAAAATTAAATTCACGACCTGCACTGTCTGTCGCAATTTGACGACCATTAACAAGTACAGTATTAAATTGTGGACCAAAGCCACGAATAGTTACCGCTTGGCCTTCACCACCACTACGGTCAATTGCTACACCTGTAATACGTTGCAGAGATTCTGCTACGTTTAAATCAGGAAATTTACCAAGATCTTCTGCTTTAATCCCGTCTGTAACAACATTAGATGCTTTTTTATCTAACATTGATGAACGTAAACTGCTGCGGATACCCGTTACTGCGATAACTTCAACATCTTCATTTACTACTGTAGGCGTATTGCCTTCAGCGCCTTGAGCTGCAACGTTTCCGCTTGCCAATATGCCAGTAATAGCAATACTGATCGCGGTTTTCTTGTTGAACGATAACTTATTGTTAATTATCATTTTTTAAAAACTCCTGATTGTGTGTAGTCGTTGTGTCGTTGTGGTAGTGTATATAGTTTCAAATACTATTTATATTATAAATACTTTAAACCGATAAAAAGTGCAACCTTTTCCTTAATTATGAGCATCATTTAATCACTGTATTTTTGCTTTTAATTTTCTTTAAATTAACATTGCAATGCTGTATTCACTCAGAAAAAGAGTAAATAATAACCTGTTCGTAATCCTCTCCCGGTAATAAATTAGCTTTAGGGTAATTTTCTCTATTTGGCGCATCAGGCCAATTTTGCGCTTCAAAACACAAAGCTTGACGTGCTTTAAATGGCGCGCCTACAAAGTTAGCGGTATAAAGCTGCATACCTGGCTGCGTACTTTTAAGTGTTAAATTAACCTTCGTGTGTGGCGAAGTTAACGTAGCCATCGTTTTTAAACTGCTGTCATCATTAAAAATATAGCAGTGATCAAAACCATTGCCAGCTTCTAGCTGAGAATGTGCGGCGCTTAATGCCTCACCAATTTGAGCTGATTTAGTAAAGTCAAAGCAGGTACCTGTAGCTAATGCGGCTTCATTGAGTGGAATACTGGTTTTATCGATAGGAAGATAGTGATTAGTGTTAATTTGTACACAATGTTCATTAATTGATTCGCTGCCATCAAGGTTAAAATAACAATGGTTAGTAAAATTAACGAGTGTTTCTTTGTTAGTTATCGCTTTAAAGCTCAGAGTAAGCTCGCCGTTTTTAGCACTAATCGTTTGCCAAACCTGCAACTCACCGGGGAACCCTTGTTCGCCATCGGGTGAGCAATAATAAAGCTCCACTTCACTTTCACTTTGTTTAGTTACTTGCCAAAGTACTTTATTAAAGCCTTTAACACCGCCGTGCAGGCTATTAGGGCCATTATTTGCTTCTAATTGATACTGCGTACCAGATAAGTTAAAACGCCCCCCTGCAATGCGATTAGCGTATCGACCTACTGTGGCGCCAAGATAAAATGGGTTTTCAAGATAGTATTGAGGATCATCGACGCTAAGCGTCATTTCTTGTTTTTTAAATTTAATGCTTTTTATTATTGCGCCAAATGGCAAAATTTCAGCTGTTAAATTTTGACCATCATTGAGCTGAATAACTTGTAAAGGTTGGTTATTGGCAATAGATGTCACACGCATTCTCCAATCAAATTACCGAATTAACATTTCCTGTTATAACGGCGCAACAATATATAATATAAATAGTATATAATTGAAGCCTGTAACTCAATCTAAATACGTTAAAATTTCTCGACAAAAAATTACAGTTGCCATCATATATTTACAATAATTCAGCTCAGTATGGGCTTATGTAAAATATAAGCCTCGTAAGGTTAACTGCTTTGGTAAATATGCTCGTTAAGCGCTGCTTTTTCGTCAATGCTAAGTGCTTGCTTTGATTTAGCAATAAAGTCGTACCTCACCATAATGGCCTTACCTATTGCGCAGCATTTATCGTGTTGCCACGCTTCTTGTCTCAGCGTAAAAGAGCTAGTGCCTATGTGCTCTACAGACGTTTTAACTGTTACCTCATGGCCGTAAAATAATTCACCGACAAATGATACTTCAACTTTGGCGATAATCAATTTCCAATCGTGTGGATTTAAGTCCGGTGTAAAAAACTTAAAAATAGGTCCACGTGCGACTTCAAACCATACTGGGAGTACGGTATTGTTAATGTGTCCGAGTGCATCTGTTTCGCTAAAGCGCGGCATCACTTTTTCAATAAACATAAAAATCCAATAATAATTATATAAAGGTAAACCATGACGGACTTTATACGCGTTGTTGATAACGCATTAAGCGATGAATTTTGCGATCAATTTATTACCATATTTGCGCAAAGCCCGCATGTAAAACAAGGAGTGACATCGGGCGGTGTCGACTTAAAGAAAAAAGACAGCCACGACCTACACCTAAACAATCACCCCGAATATGCACAACAATTAAAACACATACAACAAATGACTGCACAGCATGTTTTTAAGTATGTTGAGGAGCATATTTTTATGCTGATTGGGGCGTTTGGTTTAAAGGTCTATCACCCAAAAACAGGTGACGTAGTCGATTTAACCCAAGAGAATTTTGAAGAAGTAGGCAAACCGCAATTACCTTTGCTAGTTCAGCAAATTTTTAGACTCGGTAATATTCAGGCGCAAAAATACGAAGTAAATAAAGGTGGCTATCCTTACTGGCACAGTGAGGTTTACCCTCAGTTACAGCATAACGAGGCGTTGCATCGCGTGTTGCTCTTTATGTTTTATTTAAACGATGTAGAAGAAGGTGGTGAAACAGAGTTTTACTATCAAAATCGTAAAATAGCCCCAAAAAAAGGCACTATGGTAATAGCCCCAGGCTACTTTACACATACTCATAGAGGTAATAAGCCAGTATCAAACGATAAATATATTTTAACCTCGTGGGTACTGTTTAACCGCGCAGAACAAATATACGGTGCGCCAAAGAGTTAGCGCACCAAAACTTACATGATTAACCGAGTAGTTCATCAAATAAGTCAAATAGCTTATCAAGTTCAGCAATCGTGTTGTAATGCATACAACCAATGCGCACTACACCGCCTTTATCAAGCACACCTAATTGCTTACACAAACCTTGTGCGTAAAAATTACCATCCCACACGCAAATATGCTGCTTACCTAAAAATTCAGACACTTCACGTGGCTCAAGCCCTTCAAACGTTAAAGCAAAAGTAGGTGTGCGCTCGTTTAAGCGATCAAAGTCATCAATACCAAATAATTTAATACGCGGATAATTTACCAAACGCGTTAAAAAGTGCTCACTAAGGGCCATTTCGTGCTGTTTAGTTTTAGCAAAGGCAATACTTAGCTTTTCGCGGCGTGAATGGCTGTCGTCAAGTTCGCTAATTGCTGCAATGTAATCAACTGCCGCAATAAAACCAGCCATAGCTTCAAAGCTTTGTGTGCCGGTTTCCCAGCGTCCTGGCGCTACGTCTTTAGCGGGTTCTACTTTATAAGGTGTAAACCCGTCTAAATGCTCTTTTTTACCGTATACCATACCTAAGTGCGGACCAAAAAACTTATACGCAGAACACGCTAAAAAGTCGCAATCAAGTGCTTGTACGTCTACTAGTTCGTGTGGTGCGTAATGTACCGCATCAACATAAACAAGTGCGCCTACAGCGTGAGCAAGCTCTACTATACGTTTGATATTGTTAATTGAACCTGTGGTATTTGAAGCGTAAGTTACCGCTACAAGCTTAGTATTGCTGTTTAATAAGCTCTCAAATTGCGCCATGTCTAAGCTACAATCAGCTTCGTTAATAAGTGCGGTGTTAACTTTAACGCCTTTATCTTCAGCTGCTTGTTGCCACGACGACACGTTTGAGAAGTGATCAGCATTGGTTACAATTATTTCATCGCCAGCCTGCCAGTCACGTGAAATAGCACGACTAAAACTAAACGTAAGGCTGGTCATGTTTGGACCAAACACAATTTGTTGTGAGCTAGGCGCATTTAGTAAATCAGCGGCTGCTTGGCGCGCATTCGCCATCAATTCAACGGTTTTATCGCTTGAGAAAAACGCGCCACCTAGGTTCGAATTATAATGACCTAAATAAGCGGTCATCGCATTAAGCACCGATGTTGGTACTTGCGAGCCACCTGGTCCGTCTAAAAATATTGGCGATTTACCATCAACGTTTTGCATCAATGCAGGAAACTGCTCACGTAATTGCGTTATATTCATGCTTATTCCTTAAGACGTTAATACAAAGCAATCCAGGTAACCTGGTTTGCTAGCATCAATTTTGTTCATCGGTGTTGCGTTATGCCACACTTGACGGTCATTTATTAATGCAAACATGCCGTCTTTTATTTCCATTTTAAAACACGGTTCAGCTTGCTTGTTTTCATATACAAGTAGCTCGCCGCCTTCTAAATTTTCGTGAGAAACACCGCATATACATACATGGTCAAAACCATCTTGATGCACGCCTTCTGGCGCTGCAGGTGTATCGCTATCAATGGCAAGCATACGGAATTGATGGATTTCAATATCACGTTCTTCATCAATACCGGTAAGTTGGCGAAACTCATTCACAATGCTTTTCATGCCTTCTGACTCAAGTAAACTTTGCGCTAGGTTTTCGTAAGTACGCTCTACATTACCCTGAAAAGTATTAATTGAATCGTCTTGAACAAATGCTTTGGTTTGTTGTAACTTTATTTCACCATTTTGCATTTTAACTACTGAGTAACGACGTTTACGAAAGGCACCATCTGCATAAGGATTAGCAGGCAGGTTATCAAAAGAAGGCTTAACCAAATCAATATTTGCTTGGTTAACAAAACGTAGTTGCAGTAAATTCTGGTTGTTTAATGCTGTCATAAAATCTCGCCTAAAATAATGAGAATATTGGTGAGGATTTTAATGCATATAGAAAGGAATTTTTGCTTTATTATTTATATTTAAATTAATTATTAGCTAAATTCAATGTAATAAACCATAAAATAGAGCATTAACTATCTAATATTTATTTTAGCCAATAAAAAACCCGCCGAAGCGGGTTTTTAAACAAACTCTAAAAATTATACAGCTTGTTGAATAATCACGTTGTCTGCTTTTTTAGTGTAAGCAGGCATACGGTGGAAGTTCAAGTAACGGTATGTATCTGACGCCGTTGCATTGATCTTCGCTGCATATTCTTGGTACTCAGCAGATGTTGGTAATCTACCTAAAATAGCGGCTACTGCAGCAAGCTCAGATGATGCTAAGAATACATTAGCGCCATTACCTAAACGGTTAGGGAAGTTACGTGTAGAAGTAGATACTACAGTCGCTTTATCTGCAACACGTGCTTGGTTACCCATACACAGTGAACAACCTGGAGTTTCGATACGTGCGCCAACACGACCAAAGATACCGTAGTAACCTTCTTCCGTAAGTTGGTCTTTGTCCATCTTAGTAGGTGGAGCAACCCAAAGTTGAGTTGGAAGTTGACCTTTAAAGCCATCAAGCAACTTACCAGCAGCACGGAAGTGACCAATGTTAGTCATACAAGAACCGATGAATACTTCATCAATTTTCTCGCCAGCAACATCAGAAAGAAGACGCGCATCATCTGGGTCATTTGGAGCACAAAGAACAGGTTCTTTAATCTCAGCTAAATCAATTTCAACGATATGCTTATACTCTGCATCAGCGTCAGCTTCCATTAGTTCTGGGTTAGCTAACCAATCTTGCATTGCAGTAATACGACGTTCAATCGTACGTACATCGCCGTAACCTTCAGAGATCATCCACTTAAGCATAACAATGTTAGACTCAAGGTACTCAGAAATAGACTCTTTAGAAAGTTTAACTGTACAACCAGCAGCAGAACGCTCTGCAGATGCATCTGATAATTCAAATGCTTGCTCAACAGTAAGGTGCTCAACGCCTTCAATTTCTAGTACGCGACCAGAGAATTCGTTAATTTTACCTTTTTTCTCAACTGTTAATAAACCTTGCTTGATACCGTAGTAAGGGATTGCATGAACAAGGTCACGTAACGTGATACCTGGTTGCATTTCGCCTTTAAAACGAACCAAAATAGATTCTGGCATATCAAGTGGCATAACACCCGTTGCTGCTGCGAATGCTACTGCACCCGAACCTGCTGGGAATGAAATACCTAATGGAAAACGTGTATGTGAATCACCACCAGTACCTACGGTATCTGGTAATAACATACGGTTTAACCACGAGTGAATAATACCATCGCCTGGACGAAGTGAAACACCGCCACGGTTCATGATGAAATCAGGAAGCGTATGGTGAGTGCTTACATCGATAGGCTTAGGATAAGCTGATGTATGACAGAATGACTGCATAGTTAAATCTGCAGAGAAACCTAAACATGCTAGATCTTTAAGTTCATCACGTGTCATAGGACCTGTTGTATCTTGCGAACCAACAGTTGTCATTTTAGGCTCACAGTACTGACCTGGACGAATACCTGCAACGTTACATGCTTTACCAACCATTTTTTGCGCTAGTGTGAAGCCTTTATCAGAAACTTCTGTTGCTGTTGGTACTTTAAATGTATCAGTTGCGCCTAAGCCAAGAGATGTACGCGCTTTATCAGTTAAACCACGACCGATAATTAGTGGAATACGACCACCAGCACGAACTTCATCTAAAATCACATCAGATTTAAGCTCAAAAGTAGAAATCACTTTATCAGTACCATGTTGCTTAACAACACCTTCGTACGGATAAATGTCGATTTGCTCACCCATGTTAAGCTCATCAACATTTAATTCGATTGGTAATGCGCCTGAATCTTCCATTGTATTGAAGAAGATTGGAGCAATTTTATTACCTAAACATACACCGCCAACACGCTTGTTTGGTACGAACGGGATATCATCGCCCATAAACCAAAGTACAGAGTTAGTTGCAGACTTACGAGAAGAACCCGTACCCACAACATCACCTACGTAAGCAAGTGGTAAACCTTTCGTTTTTAATTCTTCAAGCTGAGTAATTGGACCAACTTCGCCCGCTTTATCAGGTGTAATACCGTCACGTTCAATTTTTAGCATTGCTAAAGCATGAAGTGGGATATCTGGACGAGACCATGCATCTGGTGCAGGTGACAAGTCATCAGTATTTGTTTCGCCAGTTACTTTAAATACAGTAACTGAGATCTTTTCAGCAACAGCTGGTTTATTAGTAAACCATTCTGCATTTGCCCAAGACTCGATAATTTGCTTAGCGAATGTGTTACCCGCTTTTGCTTTTTCTTCTACATCGTAGAACGCATCAAACATAAGTAATGTATTTGAAAGGCCTTTAACTACGATTGGTGCAAGTGTTTCGTCATCAAGTAGGTCAATCATTGGCGCGATATTGTAACCGCCCAACATTGTACCTAATAATTCTGCCGCTTTTTCTTTAGAAACAAGCGGAGAATTAGCTTCACCTTTAGATACAGCGGCTAAAAAGCCTGCTTTGATATAAGCTGCATCATCAACACCTGCTGGTATACGGTGGATGAATAAATCTAAAATGAATTCTTCCTCACCTGCCGGTGGAGTTTTTATTAATTCAATAAGATCAGCTGTTTGCTGAGCATCTAATGGCGCTGGTACGATACCTAACGCGGCACGCTCTTCTACGTGTTTACGATAATCTTGTAGCACAATATTGCCCTCTTGGTGACGTGAAAGTATTCGGTAGCGCTTCATGCGCAAATAAGTTACCCAATACTTATAGTATTCTAACGCGTGATTATAAAGCTTTTATAGTTAGATGAAAATCCATCCAGTTACGCAACTGATTATACCGATTATAAATACTATGAATAGTAGTTGTAGTAAAATCTATTTTCATGAATGTTTGTTAAGTAATAATCATTACTATTAACTAAATTGCAGACATAAAAAAACCCAGCCTAAGCTGGGTTTTTATTACAAACTATTTTAATTAACGTAAAACTTTAACGTTTTTGATAGTTTTGATATGCGCTTCTACACGACGGTTTTCTGCGTTTGCAGCTTTAGTGTTAGCATCATTTTTAAGACGCTCTTCACCTAAACCAACTGTAGTAATACGGTCTTTAGCAATACCTTCAGAAACTAATTGCTTAGCTACTGCGTCAGCACGCTTTTTAGACAACCATTTGTTGTAAGTTGCTTTACCTACAGAAGAAGTATGACCTTCTAAAAGTACTGTTGTATCTGGGTACTCTTTTAAGAATGCAGATACTTTTTCAATATCATTTAAGTACTGAGTAGATACTGCTGAAGCATTGTTAGGGAAAGTCACTAATAAGCTTACAGTTACTTCTTTGTCTTCATATAAAGTACAACCAGTGCCATCAACTGCATCAGTCATAGGTGTGTTAGCACACTTATCATCTGCATCAGCAATGTTGTCGTTGTCGCTATCTAAAGGAGCTACAGCCACTTCAACAACTTCAGGAGCTGGTTTAACTGGCTCTACAGGAGCTGAATTTTGACCAAATAAGTAGTTAATACCAATTTTAGCGCCTACATCTGTGTAACCACGGTCAAGACCTTGGTATACAGCTGTTTCAGCATTTACAAATAAGCCATCTGTAATGAAGTGTTGGTAACCAACACCTGCATTTAAGAATGTGTTGTCATCAACTACATCAATTTCTTTAATACCGAAAAGACCGTAGAAAGGACCGCCATTTAAATGGTAAAGAGCATCAATACCGTAACGCTCGCCATCGATATTATTGCGGTTGCCAGCAACTTTATCAAAAGCATTAAAATCCATATCTGCATATTCAAGACGTGCGCTCCAGTAGTCACTGAAACGGTAACCAGCTTCTACACCCCAGCCAGTTGATTCATTTACGTCAAGACCAGCTTGATCACGCATGTTTTTCCAAGATGCGTCGTAGTAGTCGCCAAATGCGCCAATGTAGAAACCAGGCTCTTTATCAGCAGCGAATGTAGATGCGCTAGTTGCAGCCAACGCGATTGCAATTGTAAGTGATTTTAATTTCATTGTTTTCTTCCCATTTGAACAATTTAAAATTGTAGCTAATCGATACTAGCTCAATCAGTTTTATATAGACTAACTGAGCCTTTGTTAATCAATACTTAACGAAAAATAAAGTTTATAAATTTTTTAATGCCCTGTCACAACACACATCCACTTACTATAGGCGAAATTAAAACTTTATTGAAAAATAAATATAGTAGTTTTTTGTAAATTAGTACTGAACAAGGAATGTGAGAGCAATTAAATTAAATGCTCTCAGAAATGCAAAGAAATATTGCTTGGCTTTAATTCGGCGCATAATACCACCAGAATTAACATTCCCCTACATATATGCACATTTTTGATTAAAAAATGACTCTTTTTAATCATGTAGTTATATTCAAGGTTAGTAATTAAGTACCACAAAAAGTCTGGTAATCATTATCATTTATCGGTGCAGCCTGAAATTCTGATAGCTTTTCGTCATCAGAATACGGATTTCCCACTATTTTCATAAAGCGCTTTAGTAACTCACTAGACCCTGCAGCATTATACTCTGCAATTATTTTTTCGATCATGTGGTTACGAGGAATTACACGAGGATTTGCCGCTCTCATTACTTCATAACTATTATTGTCAGTTAAGTTTACCCACTTAGCTCTCCATTCGATTAGCGACTCGGGTACTACTGTTTCTCCTTTTAAGGATTCAGTAAGCACATCAAAGGTATTGGTGTAGTCGAGCTGGTTATCTTTTAATAGCGTTAATAACTCTGCAATTAACTCACTTCCGCTTGCATTTTTTGCACGCAAGCCCATTTTTTTCTCCCACATAGCCGTAAACTCAGCATTAAACTGCTCAGCAAAGCTATTAATGTATGGCGTCATTAACGAAACAGCTTGCTCGTCATCATCACTAATAAGCGGTATTAAGCTCTCAGCTAAGCGTGCGCAGTTCCAGTTAGCTATATTAGGCTGGTTACCAAAGGCATAACGACCTTGTTTATCGATAGAGCTAAACACGGTGTCAAAATCAAAATTATTCATCATGGCGCAGGGGCCGTAATCAATGGTTTCTCCGCTTACTAGCGTATTATCGGTATTCATTACTCCATGAATAAAACCAACGCGCATCCAACTAACCACCAATTCAACTTGGCTTTTAATTACAGCGCCTAAAAAGGCTAAATAGCGTTGTGGCCCTGTATCTGTTATTTCTGGGTAGTGTCGTTCAATAGCTAAATCAGCTAAATTTTTAAGCCCTTCAACATCGCCTTGCGTCGCTAAATATTGAAATGAGCCAACACGAATATGGCTCGTTGCTAAACGAGTCACTATGGCACCTGCTTGTGGTGGATTACGATAAACCGTTTCACCACTACCAACAACCGCTAAGCAGCGTGTGGTTTTAATGCCTAGTGCATGCATTGCCTCGCTCATTACGTATTCACGAATAGCAGGACCAAGAGCACAACGTCCATCTCCCCCTCTTGAGTAAGGAGTAGCACCAGAGCCTTTTAATTGAATATCCCACAACTGGTTTTTATCATCATTAATAGCGCCCAATAAATGCGCTCGCCCATCGCCTAAACGTGGTGAAAAATGTCCAAATTGGTGCCCAGAGTAACCAAGTGCTACCGCAGGAATCGCCTGTTTCTCGTTACCGCTAAAAGTGCTAGCACGCAAATCAGCTGCAACGTTAATATTAAACTCTTTTGCTAAGCTCTCGTTCCACAGCAATAACTGAGGAGAGGCAACGCTTGCAGGGAAATCTTCTATCGCAAAGTTTTCCGTAATGTCTGTGTATCTTGGCACTAATTTCATGGTAATTCCTATTATTGCTGACTTATACCAACACGGTTGTCACCAACGCCATAAGCAACAATTAAACTTAACTCTTGCATACTTAAGCCGCTTTGCTTTTGCATTTCATTAAAAAAAGCTTGGGCAGCACTCAGTGATTTTTTAGTTTGTAAGCCGCCGTCTATAATTTTATGAGCACGTAAGTAATTCTCTACATCGCGTGATAGTAAAAAAGTATCTTTACCAAGTGCTCGTAGCGCATAAGGTCCTGTATTCCCGCCTAAACGCGAACCATGTTTTTTTAAATACGCCCATAAACCAATAATATCGTCTGCTGGCCAATTAGCGACAAACTGGCTAAAACTGCCATGTTCCCCTGCTATTTCGTGGATCATGTAAGCATTTTCGGTAATTGTTTTTACTTTTTTATAGTTACGAACGATTCGCTCATCCGTTGCTTTTTGTTCCAGCATATCAGGTGGCATCATTAATAACTTATCAACGCTAAAATTCCAAAAAACCTCTCTAAAGCCTGGCCACTTATTATTAATGACTGACCAATAAAAGCCGCTTTGAAATACTTTTCGAGTAAATTCCTCAAGCCAATCGTCGTCACTTAACGTGCTTAGTTGTTTTTTAGATAGCGGTTTTGCAAGTAATAACTTAAGCATTTTTTCGGAGCCTTTTCGCTCTACCGCTCGCTTATAAATATCGCTAAATTTTTCCATACTAATTAAATACCTCACTACTTATATTGCTAGTGTACGAGAAAAGCACCCAATACGTAACCACTCCCATTATGGATGAATGAATATGCATTTAGTCGCTTGACACCTAGACGGCTAAAATGCTTTAATCGCCGTAATTACCCTATTTAAATTGCACAGGTTTGTAAGTTTTTACTCTACAAACAGGTGTAAAGGGCTAGAAGAGGTGCGTTATTCAGGTAGCGTATGTTAGGAGCGCAAACTCCAGTGAGCATACGTGAGGGGAATTAACGCCGAGAAGTAACCACTTTTGCGAGGTGTTTATTTCGGGCGACTAGGTTGAACCCTAGCGACTGTCACCAATAGCTGCTTATAAAAGCAGCTTATTAGTTTGGTGGAGAGCTTCTGGTCTTAAATATTAAGGCCGTGCGCCCTATTATTTTAAGCCCATTCGCTCTTCGAATTATTAGTTCGAACGACGTTAATGCGGCTCCTTCCATAAAGCTTTTTAACTCTTCGAATAATACCAATTGCATTAAATTAGTTATCGCTAAAATGATCACGTTTTTAATAAAGTTGGTACAAATTATAAGTTCGTGAGAGATGATCAACAACTTCAATTTAAACGACTACTCATTGTGGACCGCGCTCGTAACGCCATTTGATCAACATGGCGATGTTGACTACAACACGTTAACTAAACTGGTTAGCGATCAAGAAGCAGCACATAACGGTATTTTACTACTTGGCAGTACGGGCGAAGGTTTAGCACTAACGCTAAAAGAGCAACAAGCCATTGTTGAACACGTATGCCAGCTAAAACCAGCAGTACCACTCATGGTTGCTGTGGGCGGTAGTAACTTAAAGCAACAAATTGAGTGGGTTAACTACTGTAATACACTACCTATTCATAGCTTTTTACTTGGCTCGCCGCTTTATGCAAAACCCGGTGCTATAGGTCAAACCCATTGGTTTGAAAGCCTACTTAATGCAAGTGTTCACCCGTGTATGCTTTATAACGTACCCGGTCGAAGTGCTATTAGCATTCCAACGGCAACAATTCAAAACTTACAAAATAATAAAAATTTATGGGCGTTAAAAGAAGCGAGCGGCAGCATTGCTCAGTTTGAAGCTTATCGCCAAGCTGCGCCTAATTTAGCTATTTTTAGTGGCGACGATGCGCTAATGCCTTATTTTGCTCAAGCTGGCGCAAAAGGTTTGGTGTCGGTAGCTGCAAATGCATGGCCCGCACAAACTCACGAGTTTGTTAAACGCAGCTTAAGTGGTCAACACCCTAATTTATTTGCCCAGTGGTCAAGCGCTATTAATAGCCTATTTGCTGTTGCAAACCCTATTCCCGTAAAGGTATTGATGCATTTGCAAGGTCGCTTAAGCAGCCCGCAACTTCGTCCACCTTTAACACACCTTGAGTTAACTCAAACCGATTGCATCACAACTGCAAACAACACCATTTTATCTTGGCATTAAATACAGGTTTTTATAATGAGCTGGTTAGAGCTATTAAATAATTTAGAATCGGGCGCAGTACGCGCAGCATCACAAAACGAAAGCGGCCAATGGCAAGCTAACGTAGAAGTAAAACAAGGCATTTTGGATGCCTTCAAAAATGGCACTAATACTGAGTTTGCAGGTGGTTTTGTTGATAAACATAACTTAGCTCCGCAAGAATTTAGTACTGACGATGGCGTACGTATGGTGCCGGGTGGCTCTAGTGTTCGCCGTGGTGCTTATGTTGCTAAAGGCACGATTATTATGCCACCAGCGTATGTAAACATTGGTGCATACATCGACGAAGGCACAATGGTAGATAGCCACGCATTAGTTGGCTCGTGTGCACAAGTAGGTAAAAACGTACATTTAAGTGCTGCAGTGCAGCTTGGTGGTGTACTTGAGCCAATTGGTGCAAGCCCAGTAGTTGTAGAAGACGACGCCTTTATTGGCGCTGGCTGTATTATTGTTGAAGGCGTAGTCATTAAAAAAGGCGCAGTACTTGCCCCAGGCGTGCGTTTATCAGCAACTATTCCGGTATACGACTGCGTAAACGAGCGCCAACTCGATAAAGGCGAGCCAATCCCAGAATTCGCGATCGTAATACCAGGCTCTCGCCCTGCGTCAAACGAGTGGGCGCGCGAGCAAGGCTTAAGCATGTCGTGTGCGTTAATTGTTAAATACCGCGACGAGAAAAGCGATGCATCGTTATTGCTAGAAGAGGTTTTACGATAATGAGCTTTTTGAGCACGCCTATCAAAACCGCTGTAAATACAATTACACAACAACTTGATACACCTTTTTTTGTTTACGACCTAGATCAACTAAACACGCATCTTGCACGTTTAGTTGCGCAAACCGATGTAAAACTGTGGTACGCGGTAAAAGCAAATCCACTGTCTAAAATTATTCAAAGCTTAGACAGTGCTGGCTTTAATTTTGACGTAGCAAGTAAAGGTGAGCTTGAGCAAGTGCTAGCACAAGGTATTAGCTCACAGCGCGTGCTCAACACAGGGCCTGCAAAAAGCCCTAAACAAATTAAACACTTTATTGAGCGCGGAGTACGTATATTCGTAGCCGAAAGCCTCAATCAAGTACGTTGGTTAAACCAACAAGCGCAACTGCAAAATACGCAGTTACAAGTGTTACTGCGAGTGCAATTACGCTGGCCTGAAGGTGAAAAAAATCCACTGGGCGGCGACAGCCTTACGCCGTTTGGTTTGGGTTGTAATGAGTGGCAAGCTTTAAATATATCTGATTATTCAGCTCTTAGTTTTGATGGTTTGCATATTTTTCAGTGGGGCAACATGCTTAGCACACAAAAGCTAAGCGACTTGTGGTCACAAATGATTGCCCCCCTTAGCCAACTTGCCAACGATTTAAATATTAGCCTTAAAATTTTAGATTTAGGCGGTGGTTTAGGCATTCCTTATACACAAAATGAAGCAACGCTTGATTGGGATGACTTAATAGCTGCTCTCGCTAAAATAAAGCATGATGCGGGTGTAGAAGAGTTATGGATGGAGCTTGGCCGTTATGCCGTAGGCGAATGTGGTCATTACGCAAACCCAGTGGTAGAGCGCAAACAAAACTATAACCAAGAACAGGTTATTTTGAGCGGTGGCATAAATCATTTATTACGCCCTGCTGTTACCAGCCAAGATTTTCCTGCTGCGTTACTGCGTGAATCCAGTGCTAAAACTCAAGCGGTCACTTTATACGGCCCACTTTGTACAGCGCTTGATTGCTTGGGTGAACATAACTTACCAAGCGATTTAAATGAGCACGACTGGCTAGTATTTAGCCAATGCGGTGCTTACGGCTTTACCGAAAGTATGCCGTATTTTTTATGCCATGAGCTCGCCGGCGAGTACACATTGCAAAACGGTGAACTTACCTGTGTTCGCCAAGCCGAAAATGCCAGCCACTACTTAAGGTAATAAGCATGAGTAATACAACACACATCAGCCAAGAGAACATTGTAGTAGGGGAAGTTGCAAACGGCTTACCGCTTACAATTCCTGTTTATCGTTTAAAAGGCGATGGCACAGGGCCTAGTGTTTATGTTCAGGCCAATATGCATGGCGCTGAAGTACAAGGCAACGCTGTTATTTTTCAGCTACTTGAGCAATTAAAACATCTTAACCTTAGTGGCGATATTACCCTTGTACCTTATGCAAATCCGATTGGTTGTAATCAAAAATCTGGCGAGTTTACCCTTGGCAGGTTCGATCCGATTACGGGCACTAATTGGAATCGCATGTATCACTACAATAAAAATTTAGTGGCACAGTTTGCACAAAATCATACCCAGTATGACGACGCTACATTAAAAAGTAACTTCAAACAGGCGCTTATTGACGAAGTAGACAGCAAACTTAACGGCCCGGCTTATTTACTTAATACGGGTAAACGCATTGCGCTTAACTTACAAAAGCTCGCTCATCAGGCTGATATAGTACTCGATTTACACACAGGCCCTATTTCAAGCAAGCATTTGTACTGCCCAACCTATGCAACCGACAGCGCACGTTACTTTAATATTGAGCATGTATTGCTTATTCCTAGTGATTTTGACGGTGCTATGGATGAAGCTAACTTTTGCCCATGGTGGCATTTAAGTGATGCACTTAGCGAGCAAGGTCGTGAATTATCAATACCTGTAGAAGCATTTACTGTAGAGCTAGGCAGCCAAGAAAAAATAGACTTAAAAGAAGCACTAAACGATGCTAACAGCATTTTAAGTTACTTAAATCACAAAGGTGTTTTACAAAACGCACCACATACGCCAGCTAATATCACTCGCTATGCATGTAATTTAGATAACTACTTTGCTTATTACGCCCCCATTGGCGGCATGGTTGAATACATAGCCCCACTTGGTGGGCACATTAAATCCGGTGAGCCTATTGCTAATATTTTACGCATGGAGCGCTACTTAAGCGAGCAACCACTGCAAACACTTACTCTCGATTGCGATGCAATTGCCATTTTGCACTTTGCCTCGGCGAGTGTTAACCAAGGCACCGAACTTTATAAGTTTTTTACTAACATATTTGAGCTTTAGCTCACCCTTCTCATTGCGTGAGAGTAATACCAATTGCATTAAATTAGTGATCTATTATAGCGATAAGAAAATAGCTTAATAACAAGGCTAAAATTATGGTACATAGTTGTTCTATATAAATAATTTTTAACGTAGTTAGTGAGTTATTTAATACGCTAGAATGATCATGTTTTTAATAAAATTGGTATAAATTAACTAAAATAGTTAATTTGCATTAAAAAAGCGGCCTAGGCCGCTTTTTTTCTGATCTATATTTACTTTGTATACGTAGTGTCCTCGTTATAAATACAAATTCAGTAAAAGTTCACCGTTACATATGTAAAAAGACGTTATAATTAAATTAACGCATACAACACAACCCGAACCCACAAGGAATTACAATGAGCTGGCGCCACTGGATCACACTTTCTGCCTTAATAAGTACAGCTACCTTCGCACAAGAAGAAGTTGCTACAAATGAGCAAGACAACGACATCGAACTTGTAAAGCAGTGTATTTTAAATGAAGTAATTGGCGGGGATGGTAAACAAACATTAGACGATCTTCGTAAAAAGTGTTCAGCTCTTGAAGAAAACAAACAACTTACCGCGCTTGATAAACGCCAAGCTCGTGAAGAAGTAGGTAAAAAAAATAGAAATGTAATTACGCCACATAAGCGTAACTATATTTTACCGCTTTCGTACGTATCACACCCAAACGATCGCCCATTTGATGGCTTTGATGCACTAACCGACGACAACGACGGTGAACCGCTCGACAACTTAGAAGCAAAATACCAGCTATCGATAAAAGTGCCTCTTTACGATGATTTTTCGGATAAAGACCAAGCCATATTTTTTGGCTTTACACTGCAATCGTATTGGCAGCTTTATAACTCAGAAATTTCTTCTCCATTTCGTGAGACCAACTACGAACCAGAGATATTTTGGATAAATTACCTCGACCCAGAAAACGTATTATGGGGCGACGAAATGGCAATTGCTTTAGGTATTTCGCATCAGTCAAATGGTCGAAGCCAACCAAACTCACGTTCGTGGAACCGTATTTATGCAGACTTTATTTGGGAAAACAGAGGCTTTGTTTTTAGCTTTAAACCTTGGTACCGAATAGCTGAGGACGAAAAAGAAGATATTTTAGAAGCCAATGGCGACGACAACCCAGACATATATAAATACATGGGTTACTTTGAGTTTAGCGGCGCGTATCGTTTTCATGACCATGAATTTAGCTTTATGACACGTAACAACTTAAATTCAGATAATCGTGGTGCAATTCAACTCGACTGGTCGTTTCCTTTATGGGGCCGCGTTCGTGGTTATGCACAATACTTTAACGGTTATGGCGAAAGCTTAATTGATTACAATGCGGATGTAGAACGTATTGGTGTAGGTATATTATTAACCGATCTGCTGTGATACTTCCCTAAGTTTTACGCACGAAAAAGCCAAGCATCGCTTGGCTTTTTTGTGTTTTGAACAGCTAAACAGTTATTTTTTTACTACAAACTGTCCTTCAAATTCGGCAACCACGTTATCACCATCGTAAATAGTTACTGGCACTACGTAACTTGCTTTACCATCGGTTTCTAAATCGCTTAACTTGCCCTTACAGGTTTGTATATCAACACAGCCACGTGGGTCAGTAGTAAGCGGTTTTAAGTACTTAATGTTAGCATCGGCTAATACAATATTACCTTCAAGCCCAGCTTCTTTAAGTGCTAAGTACGTAGCGCCCCAACCTGTTAGCGTAGCCAAGCTATAAATAGAGCCTGCAAACATGGTGTTATGTAGGTTTAAGTTAGCGTCTAGGTCGGCGCTGGTTGTAAATTGCCAATCGGTATAGCTTTCTACCTTAATACCCATCGCGTCACTAATTGGAATAGACTCACGCCACGTATTTTGTAGTACTTGCGTCCAATTTGGATGACGGAACCAGCCTGGCTCACACGGTTTTTGCTTTACCATTTTAAAGTGTTGTACATCGCCATACGCTAAGTGCGCTTTTTCTTTTAATTCGTAACCATGGCGTTTATAAAACTCAAGCGCACGTTCGCGAGCAAATAAAACCAGTTCATCAGCATTTTGTGTCCATGCTATTTTCTCAAGCTCATGTAATAAACGACTACCAATATGTTGATTACGATTCCCTTCAGCAACGGCCATGTAACGCACTTGTGCTTGCTCATGACTGTTAAAGTGCAAACGTGCTACGCCTAGTACTTCGCCTTCTTTATTTTTTATAAAGCGGTGCTCAGAGTCTTGTTCCATATCGTCTTGTTCAGAGCCACGAGGCTCGCCCCAAGGCGCGCGTAATACCTGCCAACGCAATTGGTAATACGCTTGCCAATCTTCGCTACTTTGTGGGGTGCTTACCTGAAACATACATACTCCTGTTGTTATATAAGCCGTAAATAAAAGTCAAAAAAAGGCTACGGCGCTATACTAATAGTATTGGTTATCTACCAAGCTAAAAAAATAAAATAATTAAATTGATTGGCATTATTATGGCAAATACCATACTCCATCTTAAAAAAACTGCAAATACGACTTTGGTGATGGCTGTAAAATAACGTAAAAAAATAATGACAAAGGCCATTGCGCTTTAACGTTGCTAGTTTATGCTGAGAATATGACTGAAAAAATCAATTATATAAATTCACTGACGGGTTTGCTGAGCGATCAATTTATTGAAAATAGCCACAGCATTGGTCAGTTAATCTATTGGCATAAATGCAGTGGCGATCACATTCAAGTACGTGAGCACGAGCAGTTACGCTGGTTACTTATTAACGACACTCTTCAATCTGTTATTGATTTAAATAACCCGGATTTATTACTTTTTCCACACTTATTGTACCTAGATAAGCACTGGCAAGCTCTTAAGCCGCCACAAAAAGTGTTAGAACTCGGCCTTGGCGGCGGTGCAATTCGTAATTATTTACAACACAAATACCCTAAAGCACAAATAACATCGGTTGAAAAAAACGCCGATATTATTGATTGCTATACCCAGTTTTTTTCGTCAAATAAGAATGAGCAACTGCTGTGCGCCGATGCGCAACAGATTTTAGAAAGTGTGCAAAATATTGATTGGATTATTCTAGATTTATTTAGCCAAATAGACGCGCCTCGATTTTTATTTGAAGAGGCATTTTATAAAAAAATCTACTCGGCTTTAAATAACAACGGCGTGCTATTTATTAACTTTTTATCGCAGCATGAGTCGCAATTAAAGCAACTTCAGCAGCTATTACTCGATGTATTTGGTTGTAATGTTAGCCCGCAAAAAATTACGGGCTATGTAAATCATATTGTCGTGGTAACCAAAAACTTAAACAGATAAGTTAAACGTAACGGGCCCATCGTTACACAAGCTTACTTGCATATCAGCACCAAACTCACCTGTGGCTATTGTAAGCCCCAACTCTTTAGCTTGAGCTACAAAGTATTCGTAAAGCTCGTTAGCTTGGCTTGGCGTTGCCGCAGATGAAAAACTAGGGCGCATACCCTTTTTAGTATCAGCCGCTAGCGTAAATTGCGAAACAACAAGTAACTCACCTTTAATATCTTTAAGGCTTAGGTTCATTTTGTCGTTTTCGTCAGTAAAAATACGATAATTACTTACCTTGTGTAAAAGCTTATCGGCCGTTTGTTTGTCGTCGTGTTTTTCAACGCCCAGCAACAACAATATACCTTGGCTAATTTCGCCTACCACTTGGTTGTTAATTTCTACTTTGGCATGCTTTACACGTTGTATTAAACCTTGCATTTAAACTGTGTCCTTTACTGCTGGTTCATCATCTTCTAGTTCAAGCTCTGGTGTTTCTGGAATATCATTTGGGCTAATGCACGCAGTAAATTCAGCGCCAAGCAAAACAACGACCCACGACAAATACACCCATACAAATAAAATAGGAATGGTTGCTACTGCGCCATAAATAACTTCGTACGACGGAAAATGACTAATATAAAGTGCAAACCCTTTTTTGGTCAGCTCAAATAAAAGTGCCGCAAAAAAAGCGCCAGGTATTGCCGCTCTAAACGACACCCGTGTATTAGGCACTAAGGTGTAGAGCATAATAAAGCCCACCATCGAAATTCCATACGGCAATAGCTTTAACAAAAACCCGCTAAACCCCGGAATTCCCTGATCAGCAAACGACACCAAAGATACAATATAAGAGGTAACACCAATACTGGCACCGAGCAACATAGGCCCTAAGCTCAAAACCATCCAGTACACAGCAAATGAGATCATCATTGGGCGCTTTTTCTTTATGCGCCAAATTCGGTTCAATGTGGCATCTACATTACGTATTAACAGCAAGGCTATTGCAGCTAGAAAGCCAATACCTACCGCCGTCATTTGGTTGGCATTGCCCGCAAAGGAGCTAATATGCTCTCTAATAACATCGGTAGAGGTAGGGACAAAGTTGGTAAACAAAAAGCTCTCAATTTCCATGCGAGTAGATTCAAAGCCCGGAAAGGCTGAAAATATAGCAACACCCACCGCAATTAATGGCACTAAAGAAAGAAGTGTCACGTAAGCAAGGTAACCTGCATTAACCGTTATTTGATCGTCTATACAACGATTAAAATACTGCATCCACCAACCAGGTTGCTGGCGTATAAAGGACTTAACTTGCTGTTTGTAATGTGAGAGCTTATCATTCATACAATTGACTTGTGCTTATATAGTTTTGATTATAATAACAATCAGCGCCATAATTTACAGCACTAACGCTCGTAAACAGGAATTCAAATGAAAAAACAAACATTACTCAGTGTTTCAATGCTTGTAGTAACACTTACTTTAACTGGCTGCCAATCAGCTTATTATTCTGCGATGGAAAAAGTGGGTGTTCACAAACGCGATATTCTAATTGACCGCGTAGAAGAAACCAAAGACTCGCAACAAGAGTCACAAGAAGAATTTAAATCGGCACTAGAGCGCTTAACTACTCTAATCGATTTTAATGGTGGCGAACTACAAGACACTTACAATCAACTAAACGATGATTACGAGTCGAGCTTAAATGCCGCTAACGAAGTGTCAACTAACATCAATAAAGTAGAAGACGTGGCAGAAGCGCTATTTGATGAGTGGGGCGATGAGCTAGAGCAATACAAAAGCGCATCACTTAAGCGTGAAAGCAGCAAAAAGCTAGCCGCGACTAAGCGTCAATTTGATCAGCTATTACGCTCAATGCGCAGCGCAGAGAGTAAAATGGAGCCAGTATTAACCTCGCTTCATGATAACGTTTTATACCTAAAGCATAACTTAAATGCACAAGCGGTATCGGCTATTAAAGGTGAATTCACTAACCTTAAGCGCGATATTCAATTGTTGATGAACGACATGAACAAATCGATTGCCGATTCAAACAAATTTATTGAACAAATGAATAGCGCTGGCTAATTATTTGTTACTTTAACAAGCCTGCTTAATTGCAGGCTTTTTTATGTTAAAGGCATGCTAAAAGGGATTTACAATGAAACGCTTTTTAACCGCAACAATGCTCTTATGTATACTAACTGCCTGCGGTGCACCTAATAATATTAATCGTATTACCAGCTCTGACTCAGTTGTTGTTATTAATGATAAGAACGGTCGTTATAAAAATTTATACACAGGTGAAAAAACATATCCCACTACCTGCACTGAAAACTGCTACCCAGCCCACCCAGACTTACTATGCAAAACCGGCAGCGAAAACTGCCAGTACCAAGGCCAGCAAACTAAACCACAACTTAGCACCGGTTATACCGTACGCTGGCTTGGCCACGCTAGTTTTGTAATTAACACTCCAAATGGGCAAAGTGTGCTGTTTGATCCGGTAAAAAATCAGTTTGATTCTCCAGTCGCACTTGGCTTTAAACTCGGCGGTGGTATTTATCGTAAAGCAGGCGCTTGGCCTAGTGAGCAAGAACTGGAAAATATTGATGCGGTAATGTATTCACATATTCATTACGATCACTTTAATAAGACCGACATACAAAGCATTGGCAGTAAACCTCGCTATTTAACACCACTCGGTATGGCCGACAACTTCCCTACCGGCGGTTTTAATATTACCGAAATGCCGTGGTACTCAACAACCAACATTGACGACTTAGTTATTAATGCCGTGCCAGCTCATCATTTTAGCGCTCGTGTATTGGTGCCCCTTATTTACGAAGATAACAATAAAGACTTATGGAATGGCTGGCTGCTTGAACAAAACGGCAGTACCTTATTTTTTGCAGGCGATACGGGCTACTCAAAACACTTTAAAGACATACAGCAAAAATATGGCGATATAGATGTGTGCTTAATACCAATCGCATCTTACTACAGTAAAGAAAGTGGTAAATTTTATCGCTACGTTCACACCACACCAGAGGATGCGCTCAACGCAGCACAAGAACTTAACTGCAAAGTAATGATTCCTTGGGGATACGGTAACTCTAGCTGGAAAATGGGCGACCATACTAGCCACTCTGCTTTGCTACGTTTATTACACATGGTTAAAAAAATGGATGCTAAAACACCGCTGTATATTTTAAACGAAGGCGAAAGTATTTCACTGTAACTATTTACTTAGCTGTTTTAAGATTGTTATTACATTAAGACAAGCACACAATAAAATTGAGAAATTAATGAAAAAATTAGCACTCGCCTTAAGCTTTTTATTAAGCACGCCAGCAATGGCTATTGATGTTGAACATACATCAACCCCAATTACTGTCGATGGCGTATCAGAAAGCGCATGGGATAAAGCCGCTTGGCACGATATGCCTTATTTAATGGATGGCACACTGCCATCAAGCGATGCCGACTTTAAAGGGCGTTATCGTTTACTGTGGGATCAAAACTATTTATATCTACAAGCCGATATTGTGGATGACGTTTTAATTGATACACACGCCGATCCAACCTATAAATATTGGGATGACGATGCGCTAGAAGTGTTTATAGACAGCGATGCATCGGGCGGAAACCACCAATTTAATCACACCGCTTTGGCGTACCACATTGGCCTTGATAACCAAGCTGCCGATTACGGCCCTGATAAAAAAGCCCATTTGTACACCGACCACCTAGTCAGTAACTGGAAGCGCAACACCGCTGCACCTTTTAACATCACGTGGGAAGTAGCGATAAAGCTCTACCCTAACGACTACAAAGAAGGCGCTGTAAATACACCAATTACACTGAGCGAAAAACAAGTCATTGGCTTTATGTTAGCGTATTGCGATAACGACGGCAGCAAAGTGCGCGAACACTTTATGGGTTCACACGAAGTACAGCCAGTAAATGGTGACAGAAACCGTGGATTTATAGACGCAGATGTATTTGGCAAAATCACCCTACTCCCTAAAAAGTAAGTAACTACCAATAAAATAATTGAAGTCGGTTGGGTTGAGCGAAGCGAAACCCAACGCAAAAACATCCCACCAACAAACATTGATACTTCGCATTATCGGCTGTTTCAGTTCTCCCTCTTTCACTTCTCATTCCCTTCTCCTTGTGCAAAAAATCTTTAAGTAAATTATTCACAAAGAGGCGCTGCGCTTTTAGAGATATTCCTATATTACTATTGAAGAAGTCGATAACTTTAAACGAAAAAAAGTTCTCATAGTAAAGCTATTATTGCTCTAACCATAAGTCGCTCTCTTTATAATTAAGGAAAGGGCTAGTCCCTTTAGAGTTGTACTCAATACATATACTTTCGAGACTATTCTTAGCAATTTTCACAAAAAAGCCAATTGGGTAGACTAGTCTCCATGTCTTTGTGGATACTAATCCACCCATAGAGCTCAAATCGGTTACAGTTGATACTTCTTGATAATAAGGTTTAAATTCAACTCTGAAAGGCGATTCAGCACCATTGCCTAGCAATCTAAACTCGTGTGCAAGTTTATTCCGATACATGTAGAGCAAATTCTTATGAGTGAACCTCTCTGGAGATAATCTATCGAGTGTTTCTGGGTGCTTATTTTTTTGCTTCGGCCATTTATCTAAAAGTTCCTCAAAAGTTGGATCTAACTCTAGCCCTTTGTTAATTGATAGCAGGCTATTTGAATTAGAAAACCGTTTCTTTTTCTCTGATTTAGCCCAAGAATTAAGGGTCAAGAATGAACTTGGTAATTGAGGGTGGCTTTCTAAAACACTACAGAGCTGTAATAAGCTAACTCTATTATTATGTTCCCAACCAGAATGCTCTGATATCGTTTTTCGATATCGATGACCTACTTTATTTTCATTCGGAAAAGCAGCAATCGAGAGAGAATCAAAGACTGAGCATAATAATAGCTTAGCTGGAATACCTTGATGCCGGCGATTTGGTTTTGAAAAAGCAGCTGCAATCATAGTCCTATTATATGTTCTGAATCTAGTAACTTTTTCCTCAATCGTTTCCATTCGCGCGCTCTCTCATAGCAAACTGAATATAATTTTCTAACTTTGAAGTATCCTACTTTTACTAGCAATATTATCATCTATATCTAAAAATTAATTTTAATATTATAAATTTACCAATCCTATAGCCTTAGTGATTGATCACCCAGTAGTAGAACTCTTAACGTTGACATTTGGATTGACTTTCCAAACACAAAAAAGCCGCTGTATTTTGCAATACAGCGGCTTTTAAAATCATAATTCTAAATTAATAGATTATGCTTTTGGTCCACGACCTGCACGTTTACGTTCGTTTTCTGTAAGGTAACGCTTACGAATACGAATGTTTAGTGGAGTTACTTCAACTAGCTCGTCATCATCGATGAACTCAAGCGCTTGCTCAAGTGAGTAGTTAAGGTGTGGAGAAAGCGTTTGCGCTTCATCAGTACCAGATGCACGTACGTTAGTTAACTGCTTGCCTTTAAGGGCGTTAACTGTAAGGTCGTTATCACGGTTATGAATACCGATAACCATACCTTCGTATACTTCAACACCGTGACCGATGAATAAACGGCCGCGTTCTTGTAAGTTGAATAATGCGTTAGTAAGTGCTTTACCCGTTGCGTTTGCAATCATTACGCCGTTCTTACGAACACCGATGTCGCCACCTTTGTGAGGACCGTAATGATCGAACGTATGGTACATAAGACCAGAACCCGAAGTAAGCGTCATGAAATCAGTTTGGAAACCAATTAAACCACGGCTAGGGATCATGAAATCTAAACGCATACGGCCTTTGCCATCTGGAGTCATGTTAGTAAGTTCACCTTTACGTAGGCCAACTTGTTCCATAACAGAACCCTGATGCTCGTCTTGACAGTCAATAGTAACTGTTTCAAACGGTTCTTCTAGAACGCCATCTACAGTACGTAAGATAACTTCTGGACGAGAAACTGAAAGCTCGTAACCTTCACGACGCATGTTCTCGATTAAGATACCTAGGTGTAATTCACCACGACCAGAAACACGGAAGCTATCTGGGCTACCAGTATCTTCAACGCGAAGTGCTACGTTGTGTACTAATTCTTTGTCTAAACGTTCACGGATATTACGTGACGTTACAAACTTACCTTCTTTACCACAGAAAGGTGAGTTATTTACAGAGAATGTCATTGTTACAGTTGGCTCATCAACACTTAATGGTGGTAATGCTTCAACGTTTCCTGGGAAACAAACTGTATCAGAAATCTTAAGCTCACCAATACCTGTTACAGTTACGATGTTACCAGCGTAAGCTCTATCAGTTTCGATACGTTCAAGACCTAGGTAGCTTTGTACTGCGCCAATTTTACCATTACGTGTAGTGCCATCAGCACTGATAATAGTAACTTGTTGGTTAGGAGCAACAGAACCACGTTTAATACGACCAATACCAACTACACCAACATAAGAGTTGTAATCTAGTTGAGAAATTTGCATTTGGAAGTCACCTTCAGGATCTGCATCCGGTGGTGATACTTCGTCAACGATCATCTTGAACATAGGTTCCATGTTGTCTGATGGCTCGTCTAAATCTAGTGTTGCCCAGCCGTTGATAGCTGAAGCGTAGATTACTTTAAAGTCTAACTGTTCGTCAGTTGCGCCAAGGTTGTCGAATAAATCAAAGATTTGATCCATAACCCAATCAGGACGTGAACCTGGCTTATCAATTTTATTGATAACTACGATTGGCTTTAAGCCTTGCGCGAATGCCTTTTGCGTAACGAAACGCGTTTGTGGCATTGGACCTTCTTGAGCATCAACAAGTAATAATACTGAGTCAGCCATCGAAAGTACGCGTTCAACTTCACCACCGAAATCGGCGTGTCCCGGAGTATCTACGATATTGATATGGTAGTCGTTCCAAGAGATGGCTGTGTTTTTAGCCAAAATGGTAATACCACGTTCTTTCTCAATGTCGTTTGAGTCCATCACGCGCTCTTCGTTACCGCCGCGTGTTTCTAATGTACCTGATTGCTCAAGTAGTTTGTCAACCAGAGTTGTTTTACCGTGGTCAACGTGCGCGATAATCGCTATATTTCTTAACTTTTCGATGCTCATATATTTACTCAGAGAAATTAAATTCTCAATGATCCTGCAAGATCTACGCACTCATCCACGCTTTCGCGAGATGTCCCAGCATAGGATTTAAAAGGGCGCATATTATCCCTCATTAATGACATGGATGAAAGTTTATCCAATACATATTTTAAAACTTTCTCAATACTTTTACTAAGTATCTGTTTTATATATGACAATTATATGAATTAAATTTCAATATTTTTTTGAAAAACAGTCTTTTTGGCTATTTTTCCGATCTTTTTGTTACTCTTTTACATTTAGGTTATGCTAATTTCAGCTGATTAAATTAACAACAAATTACGCTCTGTAAATTTTGCACCGAAATGGAATATTTACGCACCAATATGGTGCGTTTATATATTCCATTTTGATGCAATGATATTTTTTTAATTTATAAACAGCCAGTTACAATAATGGCACAAAATCAGCTTAGTAAATACCAAAGCAATTATGCAGCAATAACAAAACCCAATAGTTGGAGGACACATGTCACAATCGGTTTTAGATTTTATTAAAGAAAATGACGTCAAGTTCATTGATTTACGCTTTACTGACACTAAGGGTAAAGAGCAACATGTATCGATTCCTCATCACCAAGTTGATGAAGATTTTTTCGAAGACGGTAAAATGTTCGACGGTTCTTCAATTGCAGGCTGGAAAGGCATAAACGAATCAGACATGGTATTAATGCCAGTTCCTGAGTCAATCAAACTAGACCCTTTCACTGAAGAAGCGACATTAATTTTACGTTGTGACGTAGTAGAGCCTTCTACACTACAAGGCTATGAGCGCGACCCGCGTTCTGTTGCTAAGCGTGCTGAAGATTACATGCGTTCTACAGGCATTGCAGACACTGTTTTATTTGGCCCTGAGCCAGAATTTTTCGTATTTGACGATGTTAAATACAAATCAGATATGTCTGGTTCTATGTACAAAATTGATTCTAAGCAAGCTGCTTGGAACTCAGATAAAGAATATGCAGATGGCAACACTGGTCACCGTCCAGGTGTTAAAGGCGGTTACTTCCCTGTTGCTCCAGTTGATGACTTCCAAGATTGGCGTTCAGCTACGTGTCTAGTTCTAGAAGAAATGGGTCAAGTAGTAGAAGCACATCACCACGAAGTAGCAACAGCAGGTCAAAACGAAATCGCTACTCGCTTTAATACAATGGTATTAAAAGCGGATGAAATTCAAGAAATGAAATATGTTATCCATAACATGGCTCACTTATACGGTAAAACAGCAACGTTTATGCCTAAGCCAGTTGTTGGTGATAACGGTTCTGGTATGCATTGTCACCAGTCTTTAGCTAAAGACGGTGTTAACCTTTTTGCTGGCGATAAGTACGGCGGCCTTTCTGAAGATGCGCTTTACTACATTGGCGGCATCATCAAGCATGCTAAAGCAATTAACGCTTTCGCAAATGCGTCTACTAACTCGTACAAACGTTTAGTACCAGGTTTTGAAGCACCAGTTATGCTTGCATACTCTGCACGTAACCGTTCTGCATCAATCCGTATCCCAGTGGTTCCATCTGAAAAAGGTCGTCGTATTGAAGTACGCTTCCCGGATCCAACTGCTAACCCATACCTTGCTTTCTCAGCAATGCTTATGGCTGGCCTTGATGGTATCAAAAACAAGATCCATCCTGGCGATGCTATGGATAAAGATTTATACGACTTACCAGCTGAAGAAGCAGCAGAAATTCCAACTGTTGCAGCATCACTTGACGAAGCACTATCTGCACTTAGCGCAGACCGTGAATTCTTAACTCAAGGTGGCGTATTCACTGATGACTTAATCGATGCTTACATCTCACTTAAGTCTCAAGAAGTTGAAAAGCTTAACATGACAACTCACCCAGTTGAGTTTGAAATGTACTACAGCTGTTAATTAAGCTGTAAAAAATATGTGTGTTCTCAAGCCCGCTTTGCGGGCTTTTTTAATGGTAAAATTAGTCAATCTCCACTAAAGTTAAGTTACCGATAAAAATGCAGGGCTGCAGAGTGAATAACAAGATTTTATTACTATTAATTACTTTAGGATTAAGTAATTATGGTTATGCCGGTGAAACAAAAATATACGCTTGGAAAGATAAAAATGGCGTATTAGTGTTCTCAGACACCCCTCATAAAGGGGCCCAAGAGGTAAAGCTCACCAGCCAAGATCTTAATATGCCTGCAACAAATACTGACATTTTTGACGAGCAACCTCAGCCTCAACAAGCGGCCTTTAGTATTGCTATTTCCTCACCTGATCATAACCAGACTATTCGTGAAAATACCGGCACTGTTTATGTAACTAGCCGAATAAAACCACGCTTTGAAACTGGTTTTACTATACAACTTTTTATTGATGGTAAAGCACACGGCCCAGCCAGTGACAGCTCAACCTTTGCAATTAGAGATGTAGAACGTGGTCAGCACACACTACAATTAAAGCTTTTTAATAGTAAAAACCAAGTTATTGCTACAAGCGAACCCTGCATATTTTTTATGCACCGAAAAGGGCTAAACCTAGGTAACTAAATTGGGGCATTACTAAACGTGCAGCAGTGTATTTAACCATATAACTTGCTTGCAAACATCCACGCACTAAAATGGTGCAGCTATGATTAATAATAAAAACTTTAGCCCTGAGCTACTCGATGCCATTTGGCAAAATCAAACAACCGCTATCATGTTACTTGATAAAAACTTCACCGTTGTATATGCCAATACCAGTACCAGCGAGCTGCTTGGCCTTGGTAATAAGCGCCTATTAGATCAACCGTTTGATAGCCTTTTTAACTACCATTCAATCGATTTACAGCGTATAGAACAATACTCACTAGTTGAAGGCGTAGATTGCCAGCAGCATAGAGCTGACGTGGTTTTTAGCGATTCTCGCCATGCAAAAGTAGCCGTAAGTACACGACAAATTAAGTTTAATGGCTCGCTTTATATTTTATTTGAGTGGCGCCAAACCGATGACGAAATTAAGCACGACCAAGCGTCTAATCAAATGCATCAATATCAAGCTGCCCGAAACCTAATTAGAGGGTTAGCTCACGAAATTAAAAATCCTTTAGGTGGAATTCGCGGAGCGGCGCAGTTATTGCAGTATGAGGTTGATCAACAAGAAAGAGATCAATGTGCTGAGCTCATCATTGAGCAAGCCGACCGATTACGCGAGCTAGTAGATAGGCTTTTGGGGCCCAATCAACTTCCTCAAAAATCGTATGGCAATATACATCAATCACTTGAATCAGTTGCAAGGCTAAGTACGTTAGATAATTGTTCTAACATTAGCTTAGTTAAAGATTACGACCCGAGTATTCCTGATGTATACATTGATCAAGGCAAAATTCAGCAAGTGGTATTAAACATTGTTCGAAATGCCCAACAGGCGCTTGTAGATGGCGGTGAAATAACAATAAAAACCCGCATAAATCATCAGCATCGTCGCCCGGGTAAAGCACCTAAAAAAGCCTTGTTGATCCAAATATCTGATAACGGACCAGGTATTGATCCCAGTGTACGCGAAACACTGTTCTACCCTATGATCACCAATAAAGAAGGTGGCTCTGGGTTGGGCCTTTCAATAGCGCAAACACTGATTGATCAACATGATGGCTATATAGAATGTGATAGCTGGCCTGGACATACTGAATTTAATATCTATCTGCCCTTTGCAGATTAATGTTTGGAGTTTGCATGAAAACAGTTTGGCTTGTAGATGATGATGCTTCTATTCGATTTGTACTCGAAAAAGCACTAACCCGTGCAGGGTTTAACGCAGAAAGCTTTTCTAACGCGCAAGATGTATTAAGCGCATTGAAGTTTAGCCAACCTACTGTTTTAGTTTCGGACGTACGAATGCCAGGTATGGATGGTATGGCGTTGCTTGAACTTATTGCAGAGCAAAACCCTGGATTGCCCGTTATTATAATGACCGCGCATTCAGATTTAGACTCTGCCGTTAATGCATTTCAAAAAGGTGCTTTTGAATACCTAGCTAAGCCGTTTGATTTAAACGAAGCGGTAGCACTAGTCGAAAGCGCATGCAGAGCAAATTCCACTAAAAAAACTAAGCGTAAGCAAGCTCCACCAAAAAGTGCGCATATAATTGGTGAAGCACCCGCCATGCAAGAAGTATTTAGAGCGATAGGTAAGCTATCGGCCTCCAGCATGAGCGTATTAATAAATGGCGAATCTGGAACAGGTAAAGAACTTGTCGCCAGTGCGCTGCACAATCATAGCCCACGTAAAGAAAATCAATTTATT
The DNA here is from genome assembly GCF_011378815.1 of Pseudoalteromonas sp. 31A1. Taxonomy (NCBI): domain Bacteria; kingdom Pseudomonadati; phylum Pseudomonadota; class Gammaproteobacteria; order Alteromonadales; family Pseudoalteromonadaceae; genus Pseudoalteromonas; species Pseudoalteromonas sp. 31A1. The sequence continues at coordinate 120,057 of NZ_WTKY01000008.1, forward strand.
GCACTTAACATGGCAGCCATTCCAAAAGAGCTTGTTGAGTCAGAGTTATTTGGCCACGAAAAAGGCGCATTTACCGGTGCTGACAGCGTACGTAAAGGCCGTTTTGAGCAAGCCAATGGTGGCACACTGTTTTTAGATGAAATTGGTGATATGCCACTTGATGTGCAAACACGTTTATTGCGCGTACTCGCCGATGGTGAATTTTATCGCGTTGGTGGTCATCAAAGTATAAAAGTAGACGTACGTATTATTGCGGCTACGCATCAAAACCTTGAAGATTTAGTTAAGCAGGGCAAATTTAGGGATGATTTATTTCATCGTCTTAATGTTGTGCGCCTACGTTTACCTGCTCTTCGAGAACGTACTGAAGATATAGAAAGCTTGTCGCAACACTTTTTACATAAAAGCGCTAAAGAGCTGCAGGTAGAAAGCAAAGTACTGAGCCCTAAAGCAACTGAGCAGTTACGTTTATTTAATTGGCCAGGCAATGTGCGCCAATTAGAAAACACATGTCGCTGGCTGACAGTTATGGCACCGGGTGAGCTTGTGAGCGAGCAAGACTTACCGCCTGAAATTCTTGATGCCACACCAGCTCAAGAAGAAGGTGATTGGTTAGATGCGTTTCAGCAATGGCTTAATCAAGAACTTAAACAAGGCAAAGAAAATATTTGGCCTGACATTCAAGCTCAGCTAGAAACCCGCTTAATAAAAACGGCACTGGCTAATTGCTCTGGCCATAAGCAAGATGCCGCTATAAAAATTGGTTGGGGACGCAACACGTTGACCCGAAAATTAAAAGAGCGCAATATTAGCTAATTAAACGTTTTTAACACATTTGGTTATTGATGAAGCTAATCGAACATATTCCATTATTCAAACAAATGGAAATTATAAACAGGCTGCACTTTTTTAAAGAATTTACGCTCAGCGAGCGCCAAGTCTTATTGGAGTCGTTCGGCCTGTTATATTTAGTAAGCCAGCATCAGTTTTTATTTAAGCAATACGATAACGACAAGCGCTTATATATTGTACTTAGCGGTGCGTTGTTAGTATTTAAACATAATCATTTGCTAGAACTGGGTACTATTGAGCCTGGTGAATTTATAGGTGAAGGCGCTTTTATAAATAACCGAGAGCGTAGCACTAGCGCACGCGCTAAAACCGACAGTATAGTCCTTGCCATTACCCCTGAGGCACTCACCCGTTTACCTAACGTTATCCGTGAAAAAATTAAAGACCGAATTATAGAAGGTATGAGTCTGCGTATTGCAAAACTTAGCGAGCATATAGAAGCCCACGGTTAACTTTATCACTCAATCCATATAAACAATTTGTAATGAACAGTTAAGCCAATCTGGTTTGTTTATATGTGTATTGTAAATAAAAGTATCTGACGGCTTTTGCCCAAAAGGTGTGCTTATTTTTGGCGTAGTACGCGTATAAGATTGCGATGTATTTTGATAATAAATAACTAAGTACGGTTCAATACGCTCCCAATCCAACACCACTTTAGCACTACTTGGTAATGTAAATTGCGCCTTTTTTTCGTCAAATGAAACGCGCATATTGTTATATCTATCGTTTAAGCAACCCGTTGTAAGCATAATACTTGGCATACTTAGCTCGGTGCTTTGTGAAGCTGAACGTAAATAAAAACCTATATTTCCATTAGTGTAATAATGATTCTCTGCTTTGCTGTAAATAATGTCAGGCTCAAATCCCATGCTTTGCATTATTAGCGTTAACTGTTCTAGCTGCCCGCTACCAAAGTCGTTATAAGAGACTATTAACGTCGCATTTTTATATGCTTTTGGTACTGCAATATTTTGGTATTTATAAGGTAGAGTTTGAGCAGCCAGTTTAGTTTCTAGCTGCTGCTTTTGATCTGCATTCAATGCTTGTGTATAAACATACACAGTTGGCTGCTGACACGCACTTAGTAAAATAACCCAGCACACTAAAACTATATTTTTCATTATCAACCTCAGATAGATTACAAGTGTAGTCTATTTGATTTTTGATAAATAGCAAATCAGCTAATTTGGCTATTTAACCACGCATCAACACTTTTACGAGTGTATAAAACTTCTTTAAATAAGCGATGGCGTTGAAATTCAAGTACCGATTTTTTTTTCATATCGCCACTCACTAAGCGGCTATGGTGATCGTTAAATTTTGAAATCACAGAAAAACCACGTTCAGCATTTTCCTTTTGCTCTTTTACTTGATTAGTAAGATGTGACCTAACATCGTCTGCGGTCAGCATATCTGAATTATCTAAGCCCATTAGCTCTTTTTTCATTGCTAATCTTACGCCCATTTTCTACTCCGTTTTATATGTATTCATTACACATTGATTAATCCGCCAGAGTTTTAGCAATTAGCGAGCCATACGTAAAAAAGATTGCAACGAAGCTTAACTTTTAATTGCTTCAGTTTTTTTAAAGACAGATAAAATACCTAAAAACTTTCATAACTAATTGTGTATTACCGCTATCTAAAGTTACTTGCTTTGGTGCAAAAGTCGCTGTAAGCCTTTATACTAAAGCCTGTGCGTTACCCCCACCGAGAGCAAATATGAACGAAGAATATATAGAAATAGAGTTAGAAGAAGAGCCGATTGAGCTTTGTAAATTATTAAAAGTATTAAACTTAGTTGAAGGTGGCGGCCAAGCTAAAAACCTAATTACTGAAGGCTATGTGGGTGTTAACCATGAAATTTGTACAATAAAGCGGAAAAAATTATACAGTGGCGATGTACTAGAATTCGATGGTGAGTTTTTTCAACTAGCGTTAAGTGAAGATGCAGTTCCTGCAGAAAAACCTGCGGTACACACTCAAACAGAGTCAAAGCAAGCTGCACCACAGCCAACAAATCAGCCAGCTAAAGCTAAGCGCAAGCGAACTAAAAAGCCAAAAGTAGATGATAAAACAGGTCGTCGTCCTATTTCGTTTGGTTAAGCATTTAAAAACCCTCTTTTTATATAAAAAGGTCAACTTGTATAGTTGGCCTTTTTACTCTTTAATAACCTAGTTAATAATAATAAAAACAAGGTTATAAAATGTCTGTTAAAACACCTAAAAATTGGTTTAAGCCCGCTGTATGGGCGGCACTCGTATGGAACTTACTTGGCGTTATTGCATTTGCTATGCACATAATGATGACACCCGAAATGATAGATAAACTTCCGCTAGATCAACAAGCTGCCTACTCTAACGCTCCTATTTGGTCAACTATTGCATTTGCTATAGCTGTATTTGGAAGCACTTTGGGTTGTATTTTTTTACTTGCTAAAAACGCGCTGGCAACACCTACTTTTGCGCTATCGCTCAGCGCTATTTTAATTCAGCAATATTATAATTTTGTGGTCATAAACAGTATTGAGCTACTTGGTACAAGTGCTGTATTTATGCCTATATTTGTAATCATAATTGCCATATATCTACTTTGTTTAAGTATTAAAGGTAAGCAACAAGGTTGGTTACAGTAATTAATAAGGGTCGAAATAACTTTTGACCCTACCTCTTTCAAATCATCTCTTGAAATTAAACTTTTCAGCATCATCTCTACTATATTAACTGTATAAAATTCGTTCTCTAAACACGATTTTTTACACTGGTATGTACTTTGCAATTCGAACACTACAGAGGTCACTCTTCAAAATATTTTTCTAATTCATAAAGGGGCAAATAATGAATAATAGTTTCGATACCCAACATCAGCTCACAATAAATGGTGAGCAATATCATATTCATTCTCTAAAAGGACTTGGCGACAAAGCGAAACGATTGCCCTTCTCCTTAAAAGTATTACTTGAAAACCTTCTTCGTAACGAAGACGGCGCAAATATTAAAGAACAAGACATTCAAGCCCTCCTTAATTGGGACCCTCAAGCGAAACCTGCATCTGAAGTTGCCTTTACCCCCGCTCGCGTAGTTATGCAAGACTTTACCGGCGTACCCGCTATTGTTGATTTAGCCGCGATGCGTGACGCAATGGAAAAGCTAGGTGGCGATCCTGCAAAAATAAATCCGTTATCACCCGCAGAACTAGTTATTGACCATTCAGTGCAGGTAGATGGATACGGTAATGAGGGTGCATTTGATTTAAATGCAAAACTTGAATACGACCGAAATAAAGAACGTTATGAATTTTTACGTTGGGGACAAACCGCTTTTGATAATTTAAAAGTAGTGCCACCAGCAACCGGTATTGTTCACCAAGTAAACCTAGAATACTTAGCGCGCGTTGTTTTTAATGAAGAGCGCGACGGCAAAAAATTCGCTTACCCAGATACGCTTGTAGGGACTGACTCTCACACCACCATGATTAATGGCTTAGGTGTGCTTGGTTGGGGTGTAGGCGGTATTGAAGCTGAAGCAGCCATGCTTGGTCAGCCAATTAGCTTACTCATTCCACAAGTAGTAGGTATGAAGCTAAGCGGCCGTTTACCTGAAGGTACGACCGCAACCGATTTAGTGTTAACAGTAACCGAAATACTGCGTAACCACGGCGTAGTGGGTAAATTTGTAGAGTTTTATGGTGACGGCCTTGCTGACTTACCACTTGCAGACAGAGCTACCATTGCTAATATGGCACCAGAGTACGGTGCTACATGTGGTATTTTTCCGATTGATGATGAAACCATTAACTACCTTCGCTTAACAAACCGCGACGAAAACCACCTAAAACTGATTGAAGATTATGCTAAGCATCAAGGCCTATGGCGTAACGATGGCGACGAAGCTAACTATACCGATACACTCGAGCTTAAATTAGACGATGTTGTACCAAGCCTTGCAGGCCCTAAACGTCCACAAGATAGAATTGCCCTAAACGAAGCTGGCAAAGTTATTGGCGATCATTTAAAAGGCTTTCAGGATGAGCGTATGGCTCGTCGCGATAAAAGCGATGAAGAACAAGCTCGTATTGAAAGTGAAGGCCCAGCAACAAATCCAGATGAGCCAGTAGACGAAGCGCAGTTTATGGGTGCCGCTAAGGTTAAATTTAAAGGCCAAGAGTTTGAGCTAAACGATGGCGCATGTGTAATTGCTGCAATTACCAGCTGTACTAATACTTCTAACCCTAGTGTTATTTTAGCCGCAGGCTTAGTCGCTAAAAAAGCAAAACAGTTAGGCATTAATGTAAAACCTTGGGTTAAAACATCACTTGCGCCAGGCTCTAAAGTAGTTACTGATTACCTAGAAAAAGCAGGTTTGATGGATGACCTAGAAAGCTTAGGTTTTAACCTTGTTGGCTACGGTTGTACAACTTGTATTGGTAACTCAGGCCCACTTCCAACTGAAATATCAGATGCCATTCAAAAGCACAAATTAGTGGTTAGTTCTATTTTATCGGGTAACCGTAACTTTGAAGGGCGTATTCACCAAGATGTTAAAATGAACTTTTTAGCGTCTCCTCCGCTTGTTGTTGCTTACGCCATTGCCGGCAGAACAGATATTGACGTATACAACGAACCCCTTGCGCAAGATGCTAACGGTAACGATATTTACCTTAAAAACATTTGGCCAAGTGTTAAAGAAGTTAGTGACCTAGTTAAAGAAACAGTAACTAAAGAAATGTTTGAAAAAAGCTACGCTAACGTTTACGAAGGCGATAGCCGCTGGCAGCAAATTAAAATACCGGATGGCAAACTTTACGATTGGAACGATGCTTCTACCTACATTAAAAAAGCACCATTTTTTGATGGTATGAAAGTAGAACCACCGGGCATCCCTACTATTGAAGGTGCACGTTGTTTAGCTAAGCTTGGGGATTCAGTAACCACTGACCATATTTCTCCAGCGGGTGCTATTAAAGCAGAAGCGCCAGCAGGTTTATACTTGCAAGAGAAAGGTGTAGAAAAATCGCAGTTTAACTCGTATGGCTCACGCCGTGGTAATCACGAAGTAATGATGCGCGGAACGTTTGCCAATGTTCGCCTTAAAAACTTACTTGCCCCAGGTACTGAAGGCGGCGTAACACGTACGCAACCAGAAAACGATTTAGCAAGCATTTACGATGCTGCTATGGAGTATCAAAAAAATAATACTCCACTTATTATTTTAGCGGGTAAAGAGTACGGTACAGGTTCATCTCGTGACTGGGCGGCTAAAGGCTCACTATTACTTGGTGTAAAAGCCGTTGTAGCACAAAGCTATGAGCGTATTCACCGTTCTAACTTAATTGGCATGGGTGTATTACCGCTGCAATTTAAAGAAGGTGAAAGCTACGAGTCACACGGGTTAACAGGGCAAGAACAATTTGATATTGATGGCTTGTACGATAAAACCGATGAAGTAACCGTTATTGCAACCAATGCCGAAGGTAAAAAAGTAACCTTGAGTGCTGATGTACGTATTGATACCCCTAAAGAGTGGGATTACTACAAACACGGCGGTATTTTACAATATGTACTGCGTAATATGCTTGATTAATACGCGCTGTAATTAGTGCATTTAAAAGCCCAGCTACTAAGCTGGGCTTTTTTATGTGTGCTGTTTGTTGTCTTAAATCAATGCTAAGCATTTAAAGCGTGCCTACACTATAGCGACTATTAGTGAGGTAACTATGTCGCAAACAATTATAATTAGGCTGCTTAAAACATCAATAGTGCTTGGGTTGTGCCTTATCGTGACTGGCCACACTTTAATTGTGTCGAGTTACTTCACTGTTAATCATGGTATTAAAGGAATAATTATAGCCGCGGCATGCATTGCTGTAGGTGTACTGCTGTCGCTTCCCACTAAAATATATTTAACCGTATTATTGATGGAAGCCGAAAAACGTTATTTAAAAAACCATAAAAGCACGCACTCTAAATAATTAAAGTGCACTTAAATTATTAATTTCTTTATTACGTTTTTCTAGTTTGTCTTTTACATTTTCGGCATCATTAAATAGCTTTTTAACAGAGTCTGGGTTCAAAATACTGATCCCCTCTGGTGCAGCCGACATTGTATTTGTACTTGGAGAGGTATTTAAAATAGACGTGTCTTCTGCAGCAATAACAGTAATATCTTTAGGATCGAGTTTTACTTCAATACTTTTTACATGCGGGTTAGGTGTATCAGAAAAGTGCCATTGGCCTGTTTCGTCTTGCCACTTAAAAATTTTGCTGCTTGAGGTAGTACTTTCAGGCATTGGTTCATCAGAAATACTGCTCGCAATTTTATCGCCTGCTTGCTTAACGCCCTGCACTGCTTGGTCCAAAGTATTGCTTGAAAGAGCAACCATTTTTTCTTTAATTTGCTGAGATTCACTGCTAATTGATGATGCAGAAAGCCATGTTTGACCGTCAGGCTTTTTTAGATAAAACAAAGAAATGACTGCAATAGCCATGATTGATATAGCTAAGTAGGTAAAGTATTTCATAGCGTTCCTGCTTTAATTAATCCTTTATTGCCTTGAGTCTAATAAAAAATACTTAATTAGGCAATTTTTTGTACCCTAATAAAAAATAAAAACGCAGCCGAAGCTGCGTTTTTATTTGCAATTTAACTACACCGTAGTCGCGTTAAATACCGTCACCATCCATGTGTAGTCCGCATTCTCGGTTTAAACCAAAAAAGCGAGTTTCTTCCTCTGTCATTCCTGGTTCTAACTTACGTGTTGTATGTACGTCTCCCATAGACACATAACCTTGCTCCCATAATGGGTGGTAAGGTAAATCGTGCTTGGTAAGATACTGATACACGTCGCGGTTAGACCATTCAATAATCGGGTACACTTTAACGGTACCACGGCTAATTTCTACAAACTGTTTATCAGCACGTGTAGATGATTGATCGCGACGCAAACCACTAAACCACGTGCCCGCTTCTATTTCTTTTAACGCACGGGTCATCGGCTCTACTTTATTAAGCTGATTATATTGCTTAATGCCGTCTTCGCCTTTCTCCCATAGTTTGCCAAATTTAGCCTCTTGCCATGCTGGGCTAAGCGGCGCTCTATACACCTTTAAGTTAAGTGATAAACGCTCACTCATTTGCTCAATAAACTGATACGTTTCAGGAAACAAATAGCCTGTATCGGTTAATACAACGGGAATATCTGGACGTTGTGAGGTCATTAAATGCAGCATTACTGCCGCTTGAATACCAAAGCTAGATGATAAAAAAGCCGTATTAGGCAAGTTATCAAGCGCCCATGCAACACGCTGTTCTGCGCTCATATTCGCTAGTAAACCATTAGCATCAGCTAACATAGCCGTTTGGCTTTGTTTATCTAGCTGTAAAATGTTTTTAAATTCACTCATGGTAAATTCCAAACCTCACCAGCGCCAAAGCGCTGGTATTTAATTAAGCGTGAAAATCGGTTACTGATACTTTTACTTCAGCAACAATGCCTTTGCGTATAACAAAGTCACCAAAACACTCACCGTCGTTACGCTCTTTAGCCCATTGGCCAATTAGCTTATCGAATGCTTCTAGGTAAACGTCTTCGCCTACGTTCTCAAGGTACAATTTAGGAATACGTGTGCCTTCTAAATTACCACCTAAGTAAACGTTGTACTTACCTGGGCCTTTACCTACTAAACCTGCTTCTGCAAGCATTGCGCGGCCACAGCCGTTCGGGCAACCTACAACGCGCATAATAATGCTGTCATCGGGTATACCGTGCTTAGCAAGTAATGCTTCAGTTTTTTCTACTAGGCTTGGTAAGTAACGCTCTGCTTCGGCCATTGCAAGTGGGCACGTTGGCAGTGAAACACACGCCATAGAATTTTTACGCTGCTGCGAATCTGTGTCATCAATCAGGCCATGGCTACGAGCAATTTCTTCAATCACGGCTTTTTGATCTGCAGGTACGCCAGCAATAATTAAGTTTTGGTTTGCCGTCATACGCATGTCACCTTGGTGAACTTCTGCAATTTTACGACAACCTGTTTTAAGCGGCTTGCCTGGATAGTCTAAAATACGACCACTTTGAATAAATAGCGTTAAGTGGTGCTTACCATCAATGCCTTCAACCCAACCAATACGATCGCCACGGTGAGTAAACTCAAACGGACGGCTTGGTGCAAACGTAACGCCTGAGCGCTTTTCAACTTCTGCTTTAAATACATCAACACCTACACGGTCTAATGTGTATTTAGTTTTTGCATTTTTACGGTTTGAACGATTACCCCAATCGCGCTGCACAGATACAACATGCTCTGCAATTTTTAAAGTATCTTCTAACGTAATAAAGCCAAAGTCATCAGCCTTACGCGGATACGTTGCTGTATCGCCATGAGTCATGGCTAGACCACCGCCCACTAATACGTTAAAACCAACTAGCTTGCCGTTATCAGCAATTGCCACAAAGTTTAAATCGTTAGCGTGAACATCAACTTCGTTATTAGGCGGAATGGTTACCGTTGTTTTAAATTTACGCGGTAAGTAATTAGATCCTAAAATTGGCTCTTCTGTGGTTTCTGCTTTTTCGCCATTTAACCAAATTTCGGCATACGCTTTCGTTTTAGGTAATAAATGCTCAGAAATTTTTGCAGCCCAGTCGTAAGCTTCTTGATGTAGCTCAGACTCAACGGGGTTAGTAGTGCAAAGCACATTACGGTTAACATCACCTGCAGTAGCAATAGAGTCTATACCTACGCTATCAAGCATTTGGTGCATGCCTTTAATATTTGGCTTTAATACACCATGAAACTGAAACGTTTGACGCGTTGTTAAACGAATGCTGCCGTAGCTTGTTTTGTCATCTGCAAACTTGTCGATTGCTAGCCACTGCTCTGGCTTAATAATACCGCCAGGCATACGTGCACGTAACATCACGTTATGTAGCGGCTCTAGCTTTTGCTTAGCACGCTCACCACGTATATCGCGGTCGTCTTGTTGGTACATACCGTGAAAACGAATTAGCTGAAAGTTATCGGCAGTAAAACCACCGGTAATTTCGTCTGTTAAATCTTTTTCTATGGTGCCACGTAAAAAGTTACTTTCTCTTTTCAAACGTTCGTTATCAGAAAGTTTTACGTTTTTATCTTGTTCGCTCATTTTAAATCCTAAATTTGTTACAGTGACGGCTGTTAGCTGTTAAATAAAATAAGAAACGTGATTAATACACGTCTTTCTGATAGCGGTTTGCGCTACGCAAATCTTTTAAATATTGCTCTGCGTCTTCGTTACTCTTACCTGTGTTTTCTTTAACGATATCAAGCAAGGCGTTGTGTACATCTTTTGCCATACGATTTGCATCGCCACAAATATAAAAGTGGGCGCCAGCCTCTAACCATTCAAACACGTCTTTACTGTTACTGCGTAACTTGTCTTGTACGTATACTTTTTCGGCTTGATCGCGGCTAAATGCAACATCTACCTTGTTAAGTAAACCCGATTTTAAATAACCTTGTATTTCTACTTGGTATAAAAAGTCTTGAGTGAAATGTGGGTTACCAAAGAACAACCAGTTTTTGCCTTGTGCTTCACGCGAGTCACGCTCTTGTAAAAATGCACGGAACGGCGCAATACCCGTACCAGGGCCAACCATAATCACCGGTGTATCATCGTTAGTTGGTAAGCGGAAATTATCGTTATGTTCACTAAATACTTTAACTTTACAACCTTCTTCAGCACGGCGAGTTAAGTAACCAGTACAGCCACCTAAATGCTCGCTATCAAATGCATCAAACTCAACTAAGCCCAGAGTTAAATGTACTTCGTCTTCAACTTCGCTTTGGCTAGATGCAATTGAGTACAAACGAGCTTGTAGTTTACGTAGGCAATCTACTAATGTTTGTGCATCAATTTTTGCAGGGTTTTGGCGAATTACATCAAATATTTGGCGAGGTTCAATATACGCACGCATTGCGGCTTTATCTTCTACAAGCTTTAATAATTCAGGCGTACCAGTTGCTATTGCGTATTTTTCTACAAAACCAGGGTATGACTGAGTCAGCTCTAGTTTTTCAATAAGTGCGCCGCGTACGCTTAGCTCTTCATCACCTACTTTTACAATGCTTGTTGCATCTATTTGAGTAAGTGTAAGTACTTCATCAACTAATACATCATCATTTAAAAAGTACACACCTAATGAATCACCTGGTGTGTAAGTAATGTCTGACCCTTCAAGTGAAATTTCAACGTGGCGTACATCTTTAGTTGAGTCGCGACCGGTAATTTTTTGAACGGTTAATAGCTCTGCTTCAAATGGATTTTGTTTTGTATATTGGCTTGAAGCTGTTGTTGGTGCACCAAATGGCATTGATACAACTTGGCCACCAGCTGCATCTTGTTGCGCTTTTAAATCAGGTTCAAATGCATCAATTGCGCCCGCAATCCATATTGCAGCTTCTTCTTCATAATCTACGTCTAAATCAGCACGTTGATATATAGTTTGCGCACCGAGTTTATTTAAACGCTCTTCAAAGTCTTTTGCTGTTTGGCAGAAAAACTCATAGCTAGAATCACCTAAACCAATGACCGCTATTTTTACATCGTCTAGTTTTGGCGCTTTTTTAGTAGCTAAAAATTCGTGAAGTGTTTCTGCGTCCTCAGGTGGCTCACCTTCGCCGTAAGTAGATACAACGATAGTTAAAAACTTTTCTTTTTTCAGGGCTGTTGGTTTGTAATCTGACATGCTAACAAGCTTAACTGCTAAGCCGCGCGACTCAGCCTGCTCTTTCATTTTGCTTGCTACGCCTTTTGCGTTACCCGTTTGCGAACCATATAAAATAGTTAGCGCTGCTGCATCACCCGCAGCCGGTACGCCAGCAGTAGGAGCACCTAATGCAGCTGAGTTAGCATTAGCAGCTAAGTAACCACTTACCCATGCTTGTTGAATTGGATTAAGTTCAGCCACTAAACCTTGCAGCTTTTGTACTTGATCTTGCGATAGCGGGCTTGCCGCAGCATTTAGTTGACCTAACAACATGAATCGATTCCCCATAACCCTGAAAATTAAACACAACACACTTTGTGTATTGTTAAAAATGAGTTTTACCTCATCCAGAGCGTATCTGTTGAGGTTTTCTAAGTATGTAGGATAACGGGCTCTGCATAGATAAAAAAAGAATAGAATCTGCTTTGATATTCCATTTAGTTATTAATTTATAAAAATACCTTCAAAAACAGATTAAAGGACGATTATTGCCTTTTACAGTGCTTTAAATTAACAATTTTGTAACCTAACTAATGTAGGGTATATTCCTCATTCAAAATAAAAATAGGAACAACTATGTTACACGGGAAATATAAAAATAAACTACTTAGTACCGCATTGTTACTTGGCTCATTACCTGTAATGGCCAATGTAGCTAATGGCGGATTTGAACAATGGTCAGGTAATACACCTGATGCATGGACTACGATAGATAGCGGAATTGCTTTATCTCGCTCAACCAGTACAGTTAAAAGTGGTAGTAGCTCTGCTGCTGTCAATGTAACAACAGGATCGCAAAGTAACACTGATTTACTACAACAAGTTGCTGTAGAAGCAGGTAAAACCTATAACTTTTCGGCTGATGTTTACCACACCGAAGGTAAAATTAAAGCTCGCTTGTATGTAGATGGTTATCAAGGCTATTCAAATCAAGCACAAACTAACCAATGGCAAACAGTTAGCCATAGCTATACAGCAAGCAGTAATAAAACAATTAGTGTTGGCCTTAGGTTTTACGATGTAAGTGGATTTGATGGCAGCGAAACCGTATACGTAGATAACTTTTTACCAAACGCTGATGGCAGCGCATCAACAAGCTGTACTGACAATAGCCTCATCTTAACGCTTAGTACCGATAATTACGGTAGCGAAACTAGCTGGGCCGTTAATAACAATCAAGGTAGTGCTGTTGCTAACGGCAGTGGTTACGCATCAAACACTCAGTATGATGAGCAAATATGCCTAACTGATGGAACTTACACACTTGTTATTAACGACAGCTACGGCGATGGCATGTGTTGTTCAACAGGTAATGGCAGTTATGCACTTAAGCAAGGCTCTACCACATTTGCTAGCGGTGCAAGTTTTAATAATACAGACAGCACAGCATTTACTTTAGGTAGTGGCTCTGGTGATGGCGGCGGGACCAACCCAACACCCACTGGCTACTATGTTACTGCTCAAGGGTTATCGGGTTATGCACTAAAAACTGAGCTTTATAATATTATTAAAGATCATAATGCACAGGGTTACTCGGCTATTTGGAATTTTTACGACTCATCAGCACGTGATACATACTTTGAAAACGATAACAGCATTTTAGATATGTATAGCGAAAAACCAAACGGCTCAGATAGCTACAATTATGCTGCGGTGAGCGATCAATGTGGTAACTATAGTGGAGAAGGCGGCTGTTACAACCGTGAACATTCATTTCCTAAAAGCTGGTTTGGCGGCACTATTGAGCCAATGAACTCAGATGTGCATCATATTTACGCAACCGACGGTTATGTAAACTCAAAACGTAGTAACTTCCCATTTGGTGAAGTAGCAAGCGCTTCATTTACATCAACTAACGGAAGTAAATTAGGTTCTGCCGCAAGTTCATTAAATTACTCAGGTACTGTATTTGAGCCAATTGACGAATTTAAAGGTGACTTTGCTCGCGCTTATTTTTACATGGCAACGCGCTACGAAAATGTAATAGGCACTTGGCAAACCAAAACGACCTCAAGTAATGCTGTACTTAATGGTTCAAGCAACCAAGTGTTTGAAAGCTGGGTTGTAGCCATGCTGCTTAACTGGCATAACAGCGATCCTGTAAGCCAAATGGAACTTGACCGTAACCAAGCAGCCTTTGAATTTCAAGGTAATCGTAACCCGTATATCGACCACCCTGAATTTGTAGAAATGATCTGGTAAAAGTTAGCAGTTAAAACAAAAGCCTTTGCAAATGCAAAGGCTTTAACTTTTAGCGTGTAATATTTTTTATAGTCACAATGGTTTAAGCTAATTATAAGAAACAGCTGCGATAAGTGATTTTTCAGCTCTGTTTTTCATCAACGTTAAAAGTGAATGATGAAAATCTTGAAATATCACCTCACCCCATATTCGCGAATAAACACCAAAATTTGTATTATCTTGCACGGTCGTTTTTAACGTTAAAATCGTATTGCCGCTTTTATCTTCACTTAACTCATATCCACCGTAAAGAGGTGAAAAGTATTCACCGCCTAGTTTTACGTGTTTATCGAGTGCGTCATCGGGGATAGCATCTGGGTCTATATCAAATCTATAATGCATCTGTTTATTTGGTTGCCAGTCGGTTATTACTTCTTTAAACACAACGCCTTTTTGCCAAGTACTTGTGCGAACAGCGCCTATACCGCTAGCATTCATACTTGCCCTTAATGGCTTTGGTACACCAATTAATTGAGTGAGTGAAAAAGGCACTTCCTGTGGTTTTATGTCACTCACATTAGCTAACTGCTGCCACACAACATTGATGGGCGCGTTAATAGCTATTGAATTTGTTACTTCGTATGTTTTTGATAAATGTAAAAAGTTAACTTCAATAGGTGAGAGCAATATAGGTAACAACGCGATTGATAATAAAGAACTATTCGCTTTTTTTATTTTACGTTTTCTAACAAAGCCCGCAAGTAACCCACCAATGCTGGCAAAAAACATAAAAGCAGGCAAAGCCATTGCCACACAAATGCTCCCTTCAAGCAAAGTAATTATACTTACAAATAAAAAAACAAAAATAGGCTGCCAAGCAATCGTGATCATTTGCCTTTTAGTTAATGTTTTTGATTCGTTGTACTCAAAGTGAATACGAATATAACCAATTGCAACGGGCACTAAAAACATAAATGATATAGAGACTAAGCTACCTAAATTGTAAGCATTGACTAGCTCTACAAACAGCCGCATAAATATGCCGTAAAGCGTACCAAGTAAAATACCAATTGATTTAGGGGAGTTGAGTTGCATCTCTATTCTTTATTGTTGTTATTAACAATCCGAAAGTAACAGAAGTATTATTTCACCACAAATAAAACGAAATTAACGGCTGCTACCAATAAGCTTTTCAAACAAAGCGACTTTTACAACCACTAAGACTAAAGGATAATAACCTGCCATTAACACTACTTCCCGCTATAAACAGTGATCAAATTCTTTAAAAATAAAAACAAGCCATTGATTTATAATAATTTTAAATCATTTTGTGTAGTTTTATAATTTTTAACGTAAAGCTGATTGTCAGATTAACTGTATTAAAAACAACCATGCACGACCTTTTGCCTATACATCCCAGCCTAAGAGCTGATTTACCCTGCATGTTCAATATTCATTTGCTTTAACAAAAGCCGTATTTATTTGATTAAGCAACAATGTTGCAGGAGAACGCATGCAAACTACACCACCCGGTGATGCACCATCAAACACGCACAAGGATGCTCAAAGCTACGAGCAACTTCACAAGCCGAGTTCAGAGTTTAATACTCGCGACGAGTATCTCGAACATGAATTACAAATTATGCAGCCTAAGCGCTGGCGTCCTAATTTACCGTTTAGAGATTACCGATTTGAATTTGAAGACACCATTCCTGCAATGGCGGGCACTATTGGTAAAGTGGTTATGGTGGGCGCTATTGCAGCAACCTTCGCGGCACCTCTTGGTTTAGGCGATGCGTTTGTTTTAGAAAATGTGCGTTACGAATTACTCATTGTTTCTATTTTTATAATTTTGTTTTCAGGCTTTATTTTACCAACAGCCAACTTAGCCGGTACTCACGGCCCGCTTATTCCGTTAATTCCTATTGTAGTTGCAGCTGGCGGCCATCCTATGGCATTTGGCTTACTCATTGGTGCCTTTGGATTTATTTTAGCCATAACCAAAGGGGGAAGTATGCTCGCGCGCCTAACCAGTAAAGGGGTGTGTGGCGGACTACTTATTTATTTGGGCTTTATTGGCACTATTTCGCAAGTTAAAAAGCTGTTTGCTTGGGCTGAAGCCATTGATATGGCACACATTGCATTTATTGTTATTTTAGCCACCATTTTATTGTATGCACTTTTAGAGCACTTTAAAAAGCGCTGGTTAGCGGTACCGTTAAGCTGCCTTATTGGTGGCGTGGTTGCCTTTGCTTTAGGTGCACCGTTTGAGTTTCATACTGCACCGGGTTTACCAAATATGAACCCAGCATACTGGTGGGGCGAAAACACAGGTTGGATGCTTGGCCTACCAACACTTGAAAGCTTTGTTGTTGTACTACCTTTCGCTGTACTTGCTGTCGCTATGTGGTCACCTGATTTTTTAGGTCATCAAGTATTTCAAAAAATAAGCTATCCGCAACGCACCGAAAAAGTACAAATGAATATAGACGACACCATGCTAAGCGCATCGGTTAGGCAAACATTCGGCTCACTTGCCGGTGGTGCTAACTTTGCCTCGTCTTGGGGTACTTATATTGTGCCTGCCGCTATTGCTAAGCGCCCTATTCCTGCTGGCGCTATTTTAACTGCATTATTTTGTATTATTGCTGGTTTATGGGGCTACCCTATGGATTTAGCAATTTGGCAGCCTGTGCTCTGTGTAGCACTTATTGTGGGCGTGTTTATCCCACTACTTGAAGCTGGCATGGAAATGACGCGCGAAGGTAAAACAACGCAATCAGCCGCTATTGTGGTATTTGCTTCGACCTTAGTTAATCCGGCTTTTGGTTGGTCGCTTACTATGTTACTTGATAACTTAGGGCTGATTGGCTGTAAAGAGCGCAGCGCTGAGCTAACTAAAATGAGCCGCTGGGTGATTCCACTTATTATGTTTGTGTTACTTACCACTGTAATGGCAATTGTAGGCATGTTACCCGGTATACCTGCGTTAATGGCTGACTTTAGGCATTAACCTTTAGCTACCACATCTAATATTTACCCATAAAAAAGCACGGCAATTGCCGTGCTTTTTAATACGTGATTCTTAATTACAGGTTAAGAAATTACTGCCAAGAACGCTCAGTCGCTAGTTGTTTTTCAAACGCATCAATTTGTGGGTTTAGCGTTTCGGTTACACCAATAAAGTCTAAACCACTTAACAAACGTTCTTTTACCTCTTTACTAATATCAAAACTAATTGGTGCAAACTTACTGCTTGTTAGTGTTTGATTTTCAAGATCGATTTCAATGTTAATATCGTCGTGCTGCTCGCTAAGTACAAACAATTGCTCAAGCGTGTCGGCAGGTAACGCAATGGCTAACATTTGGTTGTTACCACAGTTATTAAAGAAAATATCTGCAAAGCTTTCAGCTAAAATCACTTCAAAGCCGTATTGCTTAAGCGCCCAAGGAGCATGCTCACGTGATGAGCCACAACCAAAGTTGTCGCGCGTTAATAATATTTGCGCGCCTTGGTAGCATGGGCGGTTTAAAATAAAGTCAGGGTTTGGCTCGTCGTTATCTAGGTAACGCCAATCATAAAACAATGCAGCATCAAAGCCTTCGCGGCTAGTTGATGTTAAAAACTGCTTAGGAATAATTTGGTCAGTATCTACATTGTTTTTATCAAGTGGGGCCATTAAGCCACTAAAAAATACGCTCATTAGGCTTCTCCTCTAATATCAACAAAGTGACCATGTATTGCAGCAGCTGCGGCCATTGCAGGGCTAACTAAATGGGTACGCCCGCCACGACCTTGGCGGCCCTCAAAGTTACGGTTAGAAGTAGATGCACAACGCTTGCCTGCTCCTAGGCGGTCATCGTTCATCGCTAAACACATAGAACAACCCGGTTCGCGCCATTCAAAGCCAGCGGCTTTAAAAATATCAGCTAAGCCTTCGTCTTCGGCTTGTTTTTTAACTAAGCCAGAGCCCGGTACAATTAACGCTTCAATGCCTGCTACCACATGTTTGCCTTCAACAATTTTTGCAGCTGCGCGTAAATCTTCAATGCGGCTATTTGTACATGAGCCAATAAATACCGTGTCTACTTTCGCGCTTGATAATTTATCACCCGCTTTTAAATCCATGTACTTAAGCGCGCTGCGAATAGCATCGGCTTTAATTAAATCTGGCTCTTTATCTGGATCGGGTATGCACTCATCAACACCAATTACTTGCTCTGGGCTTGTGCCCCAGGTAATTTGCGGCTGAATGTCGTCGGCATTTAGCTCAACAACTAAATCAAAGTGTGCGCCTTCATCCGTTTTTAATGTTTCCCAATATTCAACGGCTGCATCAAAATCTGCGCCTTTTGGTGCAAACGGACGACCTTTTAAGTAATCATAAGTAATTTGGTCAGATGCAATTAAACCCGCTTTTGCACCCATTTCTATGCTCATATTACATAGCGTCATACGGGCTTCCATTGAAAGCGCTTCAATGCCTTCACCACAAAACTCTGCTACATAACCTGTGCCACCAGCGGTACCTAGCTTGCCAATTACCGCCATAATTAAATCTTTAGCCGTAACCGTTGGACGCAATACACCGTTAATTTGAATTTTTAACGATTTCGCCTTTTTTTGCTGTAGCGTTTGCGTTGCTAATACATGCTCAACCTCAGACGTACCAATACCATGCGCTAATGCGCCAAACGCACCATGCGTAGAGGTATGGCTATCGCCACATACAATGGTTGTGCCAGGCAAAGTAATACCTTGCTCTGGGCCCATTACGTGCACAATACCTTGATTAATTGAGTTTAAATCGTAAAGCACAATACCAAACTCTTTACAGTTTTTATCAAGCGCCATTAATTGGTTTTTAGATACTTCGCTTGCCGCATCAAGTGATCGGCTCTTAGTCGATACGTTGTGATCCATCGTTGCAAAGGTTTTTTCTGGGCAACGTACAGTACGGTTTTTTTCACGTAGACCAGCAAAAGCCTGCGGAGAAGTAACTTCATGCACTAAATGGCGGTCAATATAAAGTAAGTCGGTTTGCTCGTTTATGCTGGCAACGGTATGTGATTGCCAAATTTTTTCGTATAACGTTTGGGCCACTTGCTAATTCCCTAATCTGTTTGAGTTGCAGCATAACGGTGCTGCAACTTTAATATGTTATTAAATGCGTGAAACGATGGCTGCTGCCACATCGCTTGTGCTGTAACCTGCATTTGGATATATATCTGGTGTGCCAACGCCTGCTTCTACGGCTTCTGCTACTGCTTTTTCAATGGTGCGTGCAGCTTCGTCTTGCCCTAGCGAGTAACGTAGCATTAATGCGGCACTTAAAATTTGTGCTATTGGGTTTGCAACGCCTTTACCTGCAATATCTGGTGCTGAACCGCCTGCTGGCTCGTACAATCCAAAACCCGATTGATTCAAGCTTGCCGATGGTAATAAGCCCATTGAGCCTGTGATCATGGCGCACTCATCTGACAAAATATCGCCAAATAAGTTATCGCAAAGTAATACATCAAATTGGCTAGGCTGCTTAACTAACTGCATAGCGGCGTTATCTACGTAAATGTAATCTAAGCTTACTCCTGGGTAGTCTTTGCTTACTTCGGTTACTACTTCGCGCCATAATACGCTTGATGCTAATACATTGGCTTTATCAACAGAGGTAACATGGTTACTACGTAGTTTTGCAGCTTCAAAAGCAAAGCGTGCAATACGTTCAATTTCTTTTCGTGAGTATGTTTGCGTATCAAATGCAAACTCTTCTGCGCCTTCACCACTGCGGCCTTTTTCGCCAAAATAAATGCCGCCAGTAAGCTCACGCACACATAAAATATCAAAGCCTTTTTCGCTAATATCTGCGCGAAGTGGCGACGCTGCACTTAATGCAGGTAATAACTGTGCAGGGCGTAAATTACAAAACAAACCAAAGTGCTTACGAAGCGGCAATAACGATGCGCGCTCAGGTTGCTCATTTGGTGGTAAGTTTTCCCATTTAGGACCGCCTACCGAACCAAATAAAATAGCATCGGCGTTTTCACAAGCACTTAGTGTTTTTGGTGGTAATGCTTCACCAAATTCATCAATTGCTGCACCGCCAATTGCATGATGCTGACGGTTTAGGGTAAAACCAAACTTATCGCTCACAGCATCCAATACTTGCTCTGCTGCTGCCATTACTTCTGGACCAATACCGTCGCCAGCTAATACGGCAACGCTGTAGTTTGTTTTACTCATCCTGCTTTCCTTTGTTGTTTTAAATCAGACACTTTCTGTGCACGATAAATTAAGTTATAAACACGGATCATGGCGCGTACCGACGCTTCAACCACATCCGCTGCAATGCCCGCACCGTGATAAGGTCGGCCATTATATTTAGCTATTATATTTACTTGCCCTAATGAGCTTGCACCTTGGCCTGTCGCTTCTAAGTTGTATTCAATCATTTCAACGCTCATACCGGTTAAGCGCTCAATAGCTGCAAACGAAGCTTCAACTGGGCCATTACCTGTCGCGGCTTCTTGTTTAGCTTCGCCATCAATGCGCATTCCAATAGTAGAGCTTGCTACCGATTGTGAGTTAGAGGCTGAGTTAACAAATTCTAATTGGTATTTTTCGTCTTTGTCGTTAATTTGATTAAAGTAAATCATCGCCTCAAGGTCGTAATCGTATACTGTGCCTTTTTGGTCAGCCAATTCGATAAAGCTTTTATATAAGCCATCCATATCGTAATCAGATTTTTGATAGCCCAACTCTTCTAAGCGATGCTCAATAACATGACGACCCGAACGCGAAGTCATATTTAATTGGTTGCTTGGCACACCCACGCTTTCTGGCGACATAATCTCATAAGTATTTTGCGCTTTTAATACACCATCTTGGTGAATGCCTGAGCTATGTGCAAAGGCGTTTTCGCCAACAATCGCTTTATTTGGTTGTACTGGCATATTACAAATTTTAGCCACTTGACGAGATGCGCGGTAAATTTCTTCACTTTTTATGTCGGTGTATACTTTTAAGTGGTCGTGGCGCATTTTCATGATCATCGCCACTTCTTCAAGCGAGCAGTTACCAGCACGCTCACCAATGCCATTAATAGTACACTCAATTTGGCGTGCGCCGGCTTGCACTGCAGCCACCGAGTTTGCTACTGCTAAACCTAAATCGTTGTGGCAATGCACACTTAAACGGGCTTTATCAATATTTGGCACGTTGTTCATTAAATGGCGAATCATCGCGGCGTATTCGTCTGGCGTTACAAAACCAACGGTATCTGGCAAGTTAATAGTTGAAGCTCCGGCATTAATTGCCTGCTCAACAATTTTACATAAATCCCAATGCGGCGTACGACCGGCATCTTCACACGAAAATTCAACATCATCAGTGTAGTTACGTGCCAATTTAATTGATTTAACAGCCATTGCCGTTGCATCGTCTAGGCTCATACGTAATTTATGTTCAAGGTGCAAAGGGCTTGTAGCAATAAAAGTATGAATACGGCTTTGCTTAGCTGTGCGAAGTGCTTCGCCACAGGCTTCAATGTCTTTAGCAACTGAGCGTGCTAAACCACAAATAATCGGGCCTTTTACTTCGGTTGCAATACGTTGCACCGAGCGAAAATCAGCAGGACTCGAAACCGGAAAACCCACTTCCATCACATCCACATTCAAGCGGCTAATTGTATGTGCTAATTGAATTTTATCATCTTCAGTAAGGCTTGCTTTAAGCGCCTGTTCGCCATCACGTAAGGTGGTATCAAAAATCCATACTTTATCTTGCTCTTGCATAACTGCCCCTCATTCCTATGTTACCCAAATTTCAATTAATCCCAGCCGCGAGATAAAAAAAACCCCGCAATTGCGGGGTTTTTAGTGTTTAACTCGATGCAAACACACTAATCCCCGCTTACTTGCCATAGCAGTAAGAGGTTAAGTTTTAGTGTAATTAAACGAATAATATGCATCTTGTTTTCTTGTGTGTGTGTTCAGTGAAGCCTATTTTTAACATTACAAAGCGACAGAAGCAAGCATAAAAATTCCACAAAACACCTTTAAAACACAACCATAAAGAAAATAAAAACCAATAAACCTTAAATAACAAGATTAAAAATACCAAACACGCTTCTTGTCACCATAATCAAATCGGCTTTAAAGTGATCCCCGATTAGATAAGTTTTATTATTTTTATCTGGGCTTATAAAGTAATCCCATGTTTAATAATTAAAAAGTGCCATTACTCACTTTATCGACAAAATAGTCAAAGTGATTTGAGCTATATTGAGCCTACTTGCATATCGATAGAATCGATTTATTATTTTCAACATATCCAGTTAGTAAATAAACCAATGGGCTTACAGATCCTTTGCTTAATTCATTCATTGTTAACGCCTCACATCTTGAACTGCTAAGTTAGTAATTGCTACTGGGACTAAAGTTCTCATGCCCCAGATTCCTTTTTCTTTAACTAACGCCTCTGTTTGCTCACCTGTTAGTATTTTTTTTGTTCTGATGACACGCTCAGAAAGATAAAACCCATTTTCATCACGTTCTTGCGAGTGCTTTATTCTATACTCTGATTGATAATCTTCCTCTGGAGAGAAAATTATCCCGCCGCCAGTTCCTTCTTCCGAATTTTCTATTTCAGGGTTAGCAATATTAACCCAATGAAAATGTGCTTTTGGCCTTAAGTGAGTCATAAACGCTAAATACTTACCATCAGGTGAAATACGGTGGTTTTTCATTTCCCACGCTTTAGGAAAACCAAAATTAACTTTGCGAACCACTTCACCATTAAACTTATGTATCCAAAAGCCATCGTGCTTTATGGCTAAAAATTCTTTATTGCCCGGGAGTAAAAACAACTCCTCTGAGT
>NZ_WTKY01000080.1:0-525 GCF_011378815.1 Pseudoalteromonas sp. 31A1
TAACGCCTCATTAAGAGGAAATTTATAGTTGGCTAAAATGTTGAACGCAGTGAAAACAGCCAACTGTAAATTTTCCTGCTTTAATGACTTGTTAGCTGCGCATTTCGTCTAGTTTTGAAACCAGTTCTTTTAATTGAGGAATTTCAATTTTTTTACCGCTATAGGAGCTTTTAGCTTTATTAAAATATGGTTTTGCCTTGGAATCACTACCAGCCTTTTCGTGTAGTAAGCCTATTCTTAGATAAGTAAATGACAAGTTATTTGGCCCAAGCTTGGAACTAGTGCTATCTGATTCTAGGATTCTTGCTAGAGCTTGAAGTGCGTAAAGTCCACTTTCAATAGAGCCTTGTATGTATTGAGTATGAGCTAATTCAATTTCTTTTTTAAGATAATCAGAAGAAATCTCATTCGCAATAGAAACTGATGAAACTACAGAGCCTAACGTAAATAGGCCTAATTTGATCATTTTGTTCATTTTAATATCCTTATAGATTGAAATATGCCGCAATTTTCTGTGCAGCTAAC
>NZ_WTKY01000009.1:0-136781 GCF_011378815.1 Pseudoalteromonas sp. 31A1
AAAAAAATCCGTAGTTAGTTTCCTAACTACGGATTTTGCATGATCGTTTGGATCGGTCAACCGGTCATTTTCTTAACTGATCGGCATTACGCTAAAAGCGTCGTTTTTTGTTCATAATAATTTAAATTTATTTAGTTAAATCATCAAAAAACTTTTTAACACCGTCAAAAAAGCCTTGCTCTTTAGGACGGTTTTTAGAGCTGTCTGTGCCCATGCTTTCATCTAACTCTTGAAGTAGTTCACGTTGACGCTCGTTAAGATTAACTGGCGTTTCGATTACCACTTTACAAATTAGATCGCCTTGGGCACCACTGCGTACAGACTTAACACCTTTGCCACGCATACGGAACATTTTGCCCGTTTGAGTTTCAGACGGTATTTTAAGTTTTGCACGACCATCAAGTGTTGGCACCTGAATTTCGCCACCAAGGCCTGCTGTAGTAAAGCTAATTGGTACTTCACAATATAAATTATTCGCTTCACGTACAAATATTTCATGTTCACGAACCGATACTTGCACGTACAAGTCGCCCGACGGCGCGCCATGCATTCCGGCTTCGCCTTCACCCGTTAAGCGAATACGGTCGCCTGTATCAACGCCAGCTGGAATTTTAACTGAAAGCGTTTTAGTTTTTTCTACGCGGCCTTGTCCATGACAACTGTTACAAGGGTCTGAAATAATTTGACCTTGTCCCTGACACGTTGGACACGTTTGCTGAACAGCAAAGAAACCTTGGCGCATTTGCACCTGGCCAGCACCATGACATGTAGTACATGTTTTAGGCTTAGAACCCGCTTTAGCACCACTGCCATCACATGGCTCACAACCAACCCATGTAGGTACTTTAATTTCAACTTCTTTACCACGAACAGCTTCTTCTAAGCTTAAGTCCATGTTGTAACGTAAATCAGATCCACGTTGTTGACGAGATTGACGTCGACCACCGCCGCCACCAAAAATATCGCCAAATACATCGCCAAATACATCACCAAAGTCGCCATGTCCGCCACCAAAACCACCGTGACCACCGCCACCACCTTGTTCAAAGGCTGCGTGACCATGTTGGTCATACATTTGACGTTTTTGATCGTCGGTTAAAATTTCGTACGCTTCTTTAACTTCTTTAAATTTTATTTCGAGATCTTTATCGCCTGCGGTACGATCTGGATGATATTTCATCGCTAAGCGTTTATACGCTTTTTTTATGTCTCGCTCACTCGCATCTTTGCTTACGCCGAGGACTTCGTAATAATCGCGTTTTGACATATCTATCACACTACTCTTTTCTGTTTACAGCGTAAGCTGCAGGATAAATCGATAAATCGCATCGATTTATCATTGAATTTTTAAACCTTGAATACATGCAAAAGGCGCGACAAGCTATTGCTCGCGCGCCTCAATTGTTCATCCTAACCTAAACACCTAACTGAGTTAAGTGTTTTTGGCTAGCGAGAAGCGGTAGCAACAATTACTTGTCGTCTTTCACTTCTTCGAACTCTGCATCAACAACGTCGTCGTCTTGCTTAGTTGACTGTTGTTCGCCAGCGTCTGCTGAACCTTGCTGTGCTTTCGCTTGAGCAATTTCCATTAGTTTTTGAGACTTTTCAGCAAGAGCTTGAGTTTTAGCTTCAATCTCTTCTTTATTGTCGCTCTTAATTGCAGCTTCTAAATCTACAACAGCAGCTTCAATTGCTTCTTTGTCTTCGTTTGGTAATGCATCGCCAGCTTCTTCAATTTGCTTACGTGTACCGTGAACTAAAGCGTCAGCTTGGTTACGAGCAGCGACAAGTTCTTCAAACTTTTTATCGTCTTCAGCATGTGCTTCTGCATCACGAACCATCGCTTCAATTTCGTCATCGCTTAAGCCTGAAGATGCTTGAATCGTAATCTTTTGCTCTTTACCTGTATCTTTATCTTTCGCAGATACATGTAAGATACCATCGGCATCAACATCAAATGTTACTTCGATTTGTGGTGTACCACGTTGTGCTGGACGAATACCTTCTAGGTTAAATTGACCTAGAGATTTATTGTCGCTTGAACGTTTACGCTCGCCTTGAAGTACATGAATTGTTACAGCAGATTGATTATCTTCAGCTGTTGAGAACGTTTGCGATTTCTTAGTAGGAATCGTCGTGTTTTTCTCAATCAATGCAGTCATTACTGAACCCATTGTCTCAATACCTAGAGATAATGGAGAAACGTCTAGTAATAGTACATCTTTAACGTCACCAGCAAGTACACCACCTTGAATCGCTGCGCCTACGGCTACTGCTTCATCAGGGTTAACATCTTTACGAGGTTCTTTACCGAAGAACTCTGCAACGATTTTTTGTACTAAAGGCATACGTGTTTGACCACCAACAAGAATAATGTCGTTGATGTCGCTTACTGATAAATCAGCATCAGCAAGTGCACGTTTAAGTGGCTCAATTGTTTTAGTTACTAAATCTTCAACTAGTGACTCAAGCTTAGCACGTGTTAGTTTCACGTTCATGTGCTTAGGACCAGATGCATCAGCGGTTACATACGGAAGGTTTACTTCTGTAGACTGTGCAGATGAAAGTTCAATTTTTGCTTTTTCAGCAGCTTCTTTAACACGTTGCATTGCAAGCGGATCATTTTTAAGGTCTAAGCCTTGATCTTTCTTGAATTCAGCTACTAAGTAGTTGATTACGCGGTTATCGAAATCTTCACCACCTAAGTGAGTGTCGCCGTTTGTAGCAAGTACTTCAAAAGTGTGCTCGCCTTCAACTTCATCAATTTCAATGATTGATAAATCGAAAGTACCGCCACCTAAGTCATATACTGCAACTACGTTTTCGCCACGGTTTTTATCCATACCGTAAGCAAGTGCCGCAGCAGTTGGCTCATTGATAATACGTTTAACTTCAAGACCCGCAATACGACCAGCATCTTTCGTAGCTTGACGTTGTGAATCATTAAAGTATGCAGGTACTGTGATTACGGCTTCAGTTACTTCTTCACCTAAGAAGTCTTCAGCTGTTTTCTTCATTTTTTTCAGTACTTCAGCAGAAATTTGTGGTGCAGCGCGTTTTTCGCCGCCCGCTTCTACCCATGCATCGCCGTTATCAGCTTTAACAATTTTAAACGGCATGATGCCGATATCGCGTTGTACTTCTTCGTCTTCAAAACGACGACCAATTAAACGCTTAATTGCAAATAATGTGTTTGTCGGGTTAGTAACCGCTTGACGCTTAGCAGATTGACCTACTAATGTTTCGCCGTCTTGCGTGTAAGCAATAATAGACGGGGTTGTGCGATCGCCTTCCGCGTTTTCAATAACACGTGCTTTGCCACCATCAAGTACTGCAACACAAGAGTTTGTAGTACCTAAATCGATTCCAATAATTTTACCCATGAAACTTCTCCAACTTCAATATTCGTTAATACGTTCGATGACATAGTAAATAGGGATGCGCCAAACTTATTTCAACTGTAAAAATGAAAAAAAATTCATTTTTTATGATTTATTTACAAAATAACCCTAATAATTGTAAGGAATGATGATTTTTACACCGCTGGAGTCGCTTTTAATTACTGGTCTGACTAGTTTGATTGTGTTATAAATTTATTAAATCGCACTATAAAAGGATATCTTCTATGCATTTTGAACAATTACTTCAGCAAGCTTCAAAAATTGGAAATTCAGACAATACCGAACAATCAACTAGCACAATGCAATTCCCAGAAAACTGGTGTCAGGGCAGAACTGCTTTTGGTGGGCTTTCGGCTGCGCTGTTATATCAAGCAATCAGAGGCAAGGTAACGGATGATCGTCGCTTACTTTCACTCAGTACTAATTTTGTAGGGCCATTACTTGCCGATACCTCTTTTTCATTGTCTGTTGAAATACTGCGCCAAGGTAAAAGCAGTACACAGGTACTCGCCAAAGCGATTCAAAATGAACAAGTGTGCGTAATTGTACAAGCGTGTTTTGCTAAAAGTAGAGAGTCGGGTATTAATGTGCCTGTTTCGAAGTCTTTGGGTTTAAAGCCAGTAGATGAGCGCCACACGTTACCTTTTATAAAAGGTCAGATGCCTGAATTTTTCCAACATGTTGATTTATGCCCCCAACAAGGTGCTATGCCATTTAGTAGTGCAGAAACTTCTCATTTAGGTGGCTGGATGCGCTTTAAACATACGCCCGAACAAATAACTGAAGCCCATGTGATTGCACTTACCGATGCATGGCCGCCAACACTTTTACAAATGTTTAAACAACCCGCTCCTGCAAGTAGCATGTCGTGGTATTTAGAGTTTGTACAAGAGCCAAACTTAACACCTGGAGAATGGCTTGGCTTTGAAGCAATTACTCATCATTCAAAAGATGGTTACGGTTTAGAGGATGGCTGTATATGGTCGCAGTCGGGTGAGCTAATAGCGCTTACACGTCAAACAGTGGCTTTATTTGATTGATGAATGGGTTTGGCCTTCATCAACAATCCTTTTATAAGTACCATTTTGCTTGATGAGCGCCAAACCAATATCAAACTCAGTAGCTAAAGAGAAGTTGTTAAAATAAGCAGGTCGATCTGCTTTTGGAAATAAAGTGTAAATTTGCACAGCTTCGGGGGATTTATGTTGATTGTAGTAATAGTAAAAAATACGCTTATCTAACACAATTACATCAACCCAACCTTTTAACAGCTTATCTACCTGCGCTTTTTGATTAATAACCTCTTGATATGAGCTAAAGTGTTTAACATTCCTTTTAAATATAGGAGGCAGATATGCCGTTGCATTTTGAAAAGCAAGAACGTTTTTATTAAACATGCCTTCTATTTTATCGATGTTATATTTATTTCGCTTGAGTGTAATGGCCACATTTTCATAACTAAGTACCGTTTTACTTGGATAAATACCCGCACTAATTCCTCCAGCATAATTTAAAAGTATATCTACTCCTTTATTATGTAATTGATGCTCAGCGCGTTTATTCGACATATATTGCACATTAATATTAGCAAATCCATTGGCATTTAACGCGGCTTTTATTAAATTTAGGTGTATACCCGAGTCCGTTTTTACAAAAACATAGGGGTGAATTGATGCGCTCGCAGCGATGATTACCTCTCGCTCTTTATTAATAGCCACAGCATTTTGCGAGCAAATAAAGAGCCACATTAATATGTAGTAAAAATAATATTTCACATGCTTCCTTTATATAACGAACAGCTTGATAGCAGAACGCGTTGTATTAATGTATTAAATATAGCAAAATTGAAGAAATATTCTTCTTGCTTGGTATTAAATTGCAAACTGTATGCCCCTGCTGCGATCTGATCATAGATATACCTCGCATAATCGCAAAACAAATGGCGATATGCCCACATTGCCACCATAAACTTTGCGAAGCCGATGTTAATCACGATAGTCGTATAGTTGCACTAAGCTTTAGCGCACTATTAATGCTGCTGAGCAGTATGTTTTACCCTTTTATTTCTTTTAGCAGTAGTGGTATTACTCAAACTATTACTCTGCCCGACGCGGCTCGGATTTTATTTAATTACGATAGTGAACTGCTTGGCTTATTTATCGATTTGAGCATTATTGCTCTGCCTATGGGTTTGCTTCTTATTTTAATTCCTTTGCATCTTGGGCTTTTAAAAACATTACCAGAGGGCATAGCAAGGCGACTACTAAAGTTCACCCTTGCGTTAGAGCCCTGGATTATGTCGGAAATATTTTTAATTGGCGTACTTGTTAGTATGGTTAAAATCATGTCGCTGGCTGATATTAGCTTTGGCACGAGTTTTTGGGCTTATGTGGGGTTTGTTATTTTATACATAGCCGCGCTTGTTCACTTAAATCGCCCACGCTTATGGGCTCAAATAAAGCCTGTAAAAGTACTCGAAGGCGCAGAGCATGCTAAACGTGCAATAGATGAAAATATTAAAGCTTGCCATGTGTGCCATCAACTTTGTACAGGTAATGTATGCCAGCGTTGCCATACTAAAACACATGTCAGAAACCCTTACAGCGTACAAAAAGCAGCAGCTTGGCTAATTACCTCTGTTGTTTGTTATATTCCAGCTAATGTTTTGCCTATTATGCATACCACTAGTCTTGGGGATGAATCCCCTTCAACTTTAATTGGTGGCGTAATTACACTTTGGAAAAGTGGCTCCTACCCTATTGCCGCTATTATATTTTTAGCCAGCGTTGTGGTGCCACTTGCTAAAGCTTTTGTATTGAGCTTTTTATGCTTTATGGTAACGAGGCCTGCCAATAGACATACAAAAAGTTACACCCGAATTTATCAACTGACTGAGTTTATTGGAAAATGGTCGATGATAGATGTATTCGTGGTTGCTATTTTAGTTGCCTTAGTTCAACTGGGTAATTTAATGTCAGTAACACCAGGATTAGGCATTGTATTTTTTACAGTTATGGTAATATGCCAAATGATGGCTGCCCATGCCTTTGACCCACGCTTGTTGTGGGATTCCCCTAAAAACAAAAAATCAGAGAACAAAGCATGACCGAAACTGCCGAAATAACAAAAGAACCGAAAATTTCCGCTATCTGGATCATTCCGGCAATTGCGCTGTTAGTAGGCATTTGGATGTTATACCAATACCAAGCTAATAAAGGCCCTACAATTTTTATCGAGATGCCACAAGCTGAGGGCATTATTGCAGGTAAAACTGAAATAAAAGTGCGCAGTGTAAAAATAGGTCAAATTGATCATGTTCGACTATCAGACACCCAAGACAGCGTTATTGCCCGTGCGCAAATAGACAAAAACTACAATAACTTATTAACTGACGATGCCAAAATTTGGGTCGTAAAACCACGCATTGATGAGACGGGTATTAGCGGAATGAGCACGCTATTGTCTGGTGTATATTTAGAGTTTTCACCCGGTGAAAGTAAAGAGCTAAAAGAGCGTTTTAAATTACAAGATGAACCCGCCCTCATTGGTAAAGATGTGAAAGGTGGCCGTTTTAAGTTAATGAGTTACAACGCTGAAGTGCTTGATGTGAGTACCGGTATATTTTTCAAAAATTATAAAATAGGTCAAATAGAAACCGCCACTTTTGATTGGGAAAATCAGGCAATGAAGTACGGCGTATTTATTAAAGAACCTTATCAAAATCTCATCACCATGAACTCTATTTTTTGGGTGAACGCAGGGATTGAAATTGACCTATCTGCAGATGGCATCAATATTAATACGGGCTCTTTAAGTAAACTTTTAAAAGGCGGTATTTCGGTTGGCTTACCTGAACAACAGGCCCCAGGTGAAATAGCACAGGATGGGCATAGCTTCTCACTAAGTCAAAGCTATAAAGAAGCGCTAGAAGAGCGCTTTTACGATTTTGATTACTACCTAATTGAATTTGAACAATCAGTTCGAGGACTACGCACAGGTGCTCCTGTCGAATATAGAGGTATGCGTGTAGGTACTGTTGTTGAAACCCCTGCCAATGTAATTATTGACGGTAAACCTGCCCACTTTAGAAACCATAATACGGCGGTTCCAGTACTTATAAAAGTAGAATACGGACGCTTGTATCACGATAGCGCCTCGGCTAAAGAGTATTGGCAAGGTAGTTTAAAAGGCTGGATTGAAAGTGGTATGCGCGCCTCGTTAAAGCCTGGTAATTTATTAACGGGTGCAGTGTACGTTGATTTTGATATATACCCAGATGCACCGCAAGCGCACCTAGGTAAACTTGTGCAGTATGATGTTTTTCCGAGTATTTCTAGCGGCATAACCGTATTAGCAGACCAAGTCTCTGACGTACTTAATAAAGTAAATAACTTAAAAGTTGAAGATAGCTTAGAACAAATGCAAGCTACATTTACCGATTACCGAGCGCTTGCTAATGAAATGCGAGAGCTACTAAGCCAAAAAGATACACAAAACTTACCAGGCGACTTTAATCGTAATTTCGAAAAGATGACAAAAAGTATGGAGCAGTTTGAAGTAACTATGCGCCAATTTGATAAAACCATGGCCAGTTACCAAGCAGGTTCTGAACTTCATCATCAAATACAGCAAACATTAAAAGAGTTTAAACGTTTAAGCGAGGGCCTACAGCCTCTAACTCGCGGATTAAACGAGCAACCTAATATGCTAATTTTTGATAAATCATTACCAGCAGATCCAAAACCAAGGAAGCAATAATGAAATCGTTATTTTTAACTGCAAGTTTATTATTACTATTGGCAGGTTGTAGTTCATCGATACAAACTGCCACACAGTATTATCAGTTTGAGCAGCCTATTGGTGCATCATCTCGAAATGTGACAGACACAGACGCACAATTAAGAATACAAACAGTTGTACTTAGAGGTGCTTTAAATAATTTAGGTATTGCTATGAAAATAGATAGCAACCAAATTCATGCCGCAAATTACAACCTGTGGGGCGAATCGCCGGATGTAATGCTCACTGCAACAGCCCAGCAAACTCTTTTTAATGCTATGCCAAATTGGATGGTAATAAAGGGCTTACCGGTCATTACTGAACTCGATCAGCAAACGTTTTATGAGCTTGAATACGAAATTCACCACTTTAATGGCGATATGGAAGGTAACGCTGATATTTCAGGGCTTTGGCGTTTATATTACACACACCCTGAAACAGGCCGACGTCTTATAAGTATTCATAATTTTTCAAACCTAGTGCCTATCGATGATGATGGATACGACGGTTTAGTTTCAACGCTTGAAGCAACATGGCTAAATATAAACCTAAATGTTGCAAAACAAATAGAACAAGCAAGACTTTAATCATTAAGTGAAAATATAATTACGGCGGTTTTATCATCAATTACCGTCGAATCTTACTTTTTGCTGCTTCTTCAATAATTTTTTAAGTTGATGAATGGCATCTCTTTACATCAAGGAATTAGCGCTACAAAGCACTCTATTAAACCGCCTCTAATAAAATTTTATCAAACATGTAAATTTTTGTTGACTGAAATTAAAAAGCGGATTATTTTTGCGCCGATGTTTTTACAGGCACAACAATAGCGGTTTGCACTCCTTGCACCGTCTGGCGCCAAAGCCAACGCGTTTCACTTAAGCCGCTATTTAACATAACTGTTTATGTGTCCCTCCCACGCGTACAAAAGCAGTGACTTGGAAAATGATTTAACAACAAACTTATCATCTTCTTTGTTTTTGTATAAGCAGCTTGAAAATTAATTTAATTTTGATGCATGCTTTTAATTTTGTGAATACTTAAATGCTTGAACCTTCTGCGTTGAGTTTACTACCACCGTTAGTGGTGGTTGTATTGGCTGTTGTATTACGCCGCCCTATTTTATCTTTACTTATTGGTGCTTTAGTTGGTTTAGTTATAGCCGACCCTGCACAGGTACTTACTAACTTTGCGAGTACATCGCTAAAAGTGATGACAGACGAAACCATCGGCTGGCTAATACTTGTATGTGGTGGTTTTGGCGCACTTATCGCACTATTAGTGCGTACAGGTGGCGCATCGGCTTTTGGCAAGTTAGCTCTTAAGTACACCAAAGGTAAGCGTTCATCGTTGTTCATGACCTTTTGTTTAGGTGTGGTTATTTTTATTGATGACTACTTAAATGCGCTTACCGTGGGTGAAACCATGAAACGCATTACCGATAAATTTAAAGTTAGCCGCGAAATGCTTGCTTACGTTGTTGACTCAACTGCAGCACCAATTTGTGTGCTTGTCCCTTTATCTACCTGGGCGGTATTTTTTAGTGGCTTATTGGTAGATAACGGTATTGCTGAAGAAGGCAAAGGTATTGCTGTTTATATTCAAGCTATTCCGTACATGTTTTACGCGTGGTTTGCAGTGCTTGTTGTTTTACTTGTTGTGTTGGGTGTTATTCCTGCGATTGGTCCAATGAAAAAAGCAGAACAAATGGCGCAAATTGAGCAAGCTCAAGTCGATCCAGCTCAATACAATAACGTTCAAACGGCAGATGAATACGCAGTAAAAGCAGCTGAAGAAAACTTTGAAGACGCTGATCCTAAAGGTAAATTACGTAACTTTTTGGTGCCGATTATTTTACTGGTTGCATTTACTGTTTACTTTGAAATTGACGTATACAAAGGCTTATTAGCAACAATGGCGGTCACTCTCCCATTTTATGCACTACAAAAATTAATGAGCGTAAGTGAAATGATTGAGCGCATGCTTGATGGCTTTAAAAGTATGATCCCCGCGATTGGTACTGTTATAGCGGCGTTTATATTTAAAGATGTATGCGACTTAATTGGTTTACCTCAGTTTGTTATTGGCAGCTTAAGCCCTTATATGACTGCTGCATATTTACCAGCCGTGGTATTTATTTCAATGGCTATTTTAGCGTTTGCAACAGGGTCGAGCTGGGGTATTTTTGCTGTATCAATTCCGATTGTTATGCCACTGGCAAATGCGGTTGATGCAAACATACCACTGGTCATTGGTGCGCTATTATCGGCTTCTTCTTTTGGTAGCCAAGCGTGTTTTTACTCAGATTCAACCGTACTCGCAGCGCAAGGCTCTGGTTGTAATTTAATGAGCCATGCCGTTACACAATTGCCTTACACGCTAATTGCTGCGGCATTAGCTGTTATAGGCTTTTTAATAATGGCTTAAATTTACTTAAATAAAAACCCCAATGTAGCAATACATTGGGGTTTATTTTTAGCTGTATAAATAAAGCTTATTTTTGTAGTTTAATACCATTGTAATAGGCATCAAGCGTTGTGATTTTAGTTTGATTTGGTAAATCGGCAAAGTCACTTTCTATAAACTTAGTACCACGTAATTGCACATTTAAACGTGCCGCATTAGGATTAAGCATTGTTTGCTTGTAGTAGTCTTTTATATCTGCAAGCGTTACTTTTTCAACTTCATCAATCAGCTTTTGCTTAGAATCAAAGGTAAAATTTTCACGGTACCAATCGTTTATAAGTGGGCTCATTTCGTCACTTAAGTTTTTAGGCTGCTCTTTAAGCGATACTAGGGTTGAATTTTTAAGCTGCTCAAAAGTCTCTTCGCTCATGTTATCAAGTTCAACTGCGTATTCTTTTTTAAACTTATCAAAACGAGCTTGTATTTCTTTAGGACCTTTAACCGGTGTTTGAATATACAAACCAATTGCTGAGTAATCCTCGATTGGGCGAGCTAATGCACCTACTGCGTATGCAAGCTGCTCCTCAGTACGCATTTTATCAAACGCAACTGTTCTAAAGTGGCTTTGTAATACAGCCGCTTCTGCTTTTTGTTTGTAACCCGCAACAGGGTGAACGGTCATATCAACCACCGCTACATCGGCTACATCAATATCTTTTTGCAGTACCAGCGTTTCGCCCGGTTGTGGCAACCATGCTTTGCTTCGCGCAAATTCACTGCGTTTATGGTTGCTTGGTAATGTTGCACTTAATTCGTCTGCAATCGCGTCTATATCTTGCTGATTGTAGTTACCGTAACTAAATACGCGTAAATCGTTTTGTGCAAACGTAGCTGTTTTTAATTGTGCTAAGTCGGCAACACTCACTGAGTCAGCGGCTTTAATAAGCGCGTCTGTATCAAAACCACCTGTACGCGTTAGTTTTGAATACTCGCCAAATGCTTGTGCATACGGAAACTGTTTTTGTTGGTTTAGTAAATTACGTTTAAAGCGATCAACTGCTTGGCTAAATGCTTGTGCTGTTTCATCGGCTTTTAATCCGGTTAAAGCTTGTTTAAGCAATACATCTTGTTTATCTGTAAAACCACTCATAGATAAAACAAGACCATTACTCGGCGCAAGGCTTACACTCATACCAGCGATTGCTGCTTCGGTACTTAACTGACTTTGTTGAATATTGTATAAATCAGCCCAAACAGAATAAAGTACTTCTGCCTTAATATCGTTCAAACCGGGTTGAGTATTTATATAAACTTCAACAAGCCCTTTTGGCTGCTCTGCAAATTTTTGACTTGCTTGGCGCCATACTTTTACACCATTTTTATCGTAAGCAAGCTCAGGGTGTTTTTGCTCTTTAAATGCTTGAGTTTTTATTGCAAAATTTTCAGGCAATAAATTGTTTACAGTTGGTAGTGCTAACTTAAATTCGCTTGGTTTTTTCCAGCTGGCAATTTCATCATCGCTAATATCACTAATGCGGTATTTGCCGTCGTAAAAGTGTAGTTGCGAGTCAGTCTCTTCTTGCTGCGATACATACCAAATACGAAGAGTATCGGCATTTAACTGCTCAAGTACTTTATTTACAGCATCAGCGTCAAATTTTGCATAATAGTAAGGTGCATTAATAGCGTGATTTAACGGATAGTCTTGCATGCTTTGCGTAAGTGAACTTACATAATTAAACTCATCACCTTTTTCTAAAAACTTAAACTGGTTATTTAGTGATGTACGAATTTCGTTGAAGTACTTGCTATCAACGCCCTCTTTTTTAATTAAATCGATGTACTGCATAATAGTCGCAACTATTTCGTCACGATTTTTCATGCCTTCATCTGTAAGCTCTGCGTTTACGTTTAATGACCCGTAATTACCATATTGATTTGGTGCAGCTGAAGCTGACAACTGAGATACCCACCCTTTGTCACGAAGCAGTTGCGCTGGGCTGCCCGGCATTTCATTACTTAGTAAATACGCTACAAATCGGTTTGGTTTAAGCGCGAACTCGCTATTATTATTAGCAATGGTGAAATCAAGTTGTAGCTGTTTTACATCTTCATTTGGTGCATAAAACACGCGTTTACCGCCAGCGTTATCAAAATCAAGCTTTGCAGTTACTGTTGGTTTTTCTATGTTTTTATTTTTTATATCAGCAAAGTATTTTTGTGCTTTTTGCTCCATTTCAGCAATAGGTAAATTAGAAATAAGCGCTACTTTCATGACATTTGAAGAATAATATTTATTATAAAAATCAACCGTTTCTTTGTGAAGAGAACTATTTTCTTTGTCACCAAGTGTTTCTAGGTTACCAATTAAAAAGCGATTAGCTGGGTGATCGCCCATCATTTTACGCGCTAGTTTAAATTGACCAAAAAAGTCCATTTCGCGACGCATTGACCACTCTGCGTTTACTGCATTTTTTTCTTTGTCTGTGTATTCAGGGTATAACTTAGGTGCCTTAAAAAAGTCGGCAAAACGGTCTAGCCCTTCATCAAACGCGTCGTTATTAATTTTAAACATGTAATTAGTAATATCGAGCCAAGTATACGCATTGTGCGCGCCACCATTTTTGGTCATAAAATCAGAATACCCTTTTGTATCTGGGTAACGATCAGTGCCTAAAAACAGCATGTGTTCTAAATAATGCGCCATACCCTGTTGCGACATCGGGTCGTGTAGTAAACCTACACCTACACTTAGTGCCGCTGCTGACTTTTCAGCACCAGGATCAGACACTAAAATAACTTCAATATCGTTTGCTAATTTAAGTGTTTTATATTCGCGGTTATCGTTAGGACTTACAACTAACGTGTCTGATAATAAAGAGGCCGGAGGCGCCACAGAAACCGAAGCTGTATTTGAACAACCACTTAAAACTGCAAGTGCGATTGCACTAAAACCAATAATCTTTTTCATTTTTGTTTTCCATTAAAAAGTATTGCGCAAAATAGCATGCGCCAATTCAAAGCAATATAGTTAAGCTAAACTAACATTTTCAATTAATAACTTTCTACAAAATAACGCTATTTTGTGTAACACATTGTGAAAAATGTCTTCATAATCGGCTATTAGTTGCGAGTCTGCCAACTTTCGAGATTAAAAATCATTCAATATCAAAAGATACACAAACTCTAAATAATAATAAGGAAAAACAATGGAAAAAATCATCATACTTGCCATGTTTGCACAAGTTACGCTTTCACTGGTTGTCATGCTCATTATGGGTAAAAGGCGCTTTGCAGCAGCTAAAAACAAACAATTAGATTTAAGCGATTTTAAAACAATGCAATTAGATAAGGCTGGCGACACTATTAGGGTTGCAGATAGAAACTTTTCAAATCAGTTTGAAATACCTGTGCTTTTTTACGCGGGGTGTTTACTTGCACTACAGCTAAATAGCGCCAGTACACTTGTGGCTATACTGGCCTGTTTATTTGTAGCAACACGTATTGTGCATAGTGTTATTCATTTAGGTGAAAATAACGTACGAGCACGTTTTAAAGTGTTTTTACTAGGTTGTGCTTGTGTGTTTTCAATTTGGCTTGCGATGGTTTGGCGAGTATTACTTTAAACAGCAAAGTTTAATAATAATGTGGGCGGCTGGTTTACGCCATCCACATTACCGTTAATTTTAATTATTTAGCACGTTTTAAACGAGGAACCGCAAGTAAAAAAGCACCTAAAAGCCAAATTAATCCGCCGCCAGAACTGCTACCTGAATCTGTTGATGTGTCAGAATCAATTAGCGTATTTTCAGTAACAGTAAGACCTGCGGCTGAATTAGGATCATCATCCATTACCGCCACGTTTTGAATAGTCACTAAATTAGCACTGCTAATTGTTACATCAGTGCTTGCACATTGTTCAGCAGTAATACCAACAACGGGTGTTTCACCACAGTGTACTAATGCTGCAATTTTATCTAACGTTGATTGGCTTGCTGCAGTAATTTGTCCAAACACAGTAAAGCCACCGTTTTGCGTATCAAGTGCTGCACTATTGTCTGTAATATTAAAAAACCACTGGCTTGTTGCGCTATTAGCATCACCCGATAGTTTAGCCATCGCAATGGTGCCCTTAACATTAGAAAAAACGGGTTCATTTTCTACAGCAGGTTTTGTGGTAATCGCATCTAGCGAGTCAGAAAATGTAAATCCCCCCCCTTGAATAACAAAGTTACTAACAGAGCGGTGAATTACTGTTTCGTTATATGAATCGTCTTGAACGTAGCTTAAAAAATTTGCAACTGTTTTAGGTGTTTGTTGATCAAACAAGTTAATTTCTATGACACCTTGGCTCGTGTTCATTTCGACAATAGTGGCAGCACTTGTAAAGCTTGCTGCGGCGAGTACTGAGCCAAGTAAAAGTTTTTTCATGTTGTATTCCTGTTGTTATATTTTTAGATAA
Organism: Pseudoalteromonas sp. 31A1; assembly: GCF_011378815.1. NCBI lineage: Bacteria > Pseudomonadati > Pseudomonadota > Gammaproteobacteria > Alteromonadales > Pseudoalteromonadaceae > Pseudoalteromonas > Pseudoalteromonas sp. 31A1. The sequence continues at coordinate 15,049 of NZ_WTKY01000009.1, forward strand.
TTGTTAATGCGTTAACACATTAATGCCATAGGCGATTAAAATCGATTCTAAAGTGCGAGTTGATACAAATTAGACCGTGTTGATAACAAATTAATTACATATACCATTACTTATATTCTTTTTAGCTATATAAATCTAATTATTTAAAATTAAATCATCTTAAGAGTATGGCTACTTTTTGTTACCTTTAAAAAACACAAAACAACAGGATCTTATAATGCCACACACTAAACATGCAATTTGCGACTTTGGTTTACACAAAGGCGAACCCTATACAAAACTGCCAGCAAGCTTTTTAACCTGGATGATAGGTACTAATCACCACAAGCGAGAGTATGCGAATACGGAGTTGAAGCGTCGTGAACGTGCTGCCACAAACCAATTAACAGCTCCTTCCAAATAAAATGTAAATAAGTACGTTTTTTTAGCATGGAACTAGTTTAAACTAGCTGCCTGATAAATTAAGTAGACCTTAATCCATAGGTATTTTATGCGTATAATTATTTTATTTTCGGTTATTTTTAGTGTACTCGGATGCACATCTCCTGCTCCTGAATCCGTGTTTAGCGCTACCCCGACTAAATATTTAACTGTTCTTCATACTAATGATAACCACGGGCGTTTTTGGCAAAACGAAAAAGGCGAATACGGTATGGCCGCTCGCAAAACGTTAATTGACTCTTTACGCAATAAAGCTCAAAAGCAAGGTCATGCAGTATTACTACTCTCTGGTGGTGATATAAATACAGGTATTCCTGAGTCAGACTTACAAAAAGCAGAGCCTGACTTTAAAGGAATGTCGCTGATTGGTTACGATGCAATGGCATTGGGTAATCACGAATTCGACAACCCTATTGATGTATTGAAGCAACAGCAAAAATGGGTGAACTTTCCTTTTCTATCAGCCAATATATTTGAAAAAGAGTCAGGCGAACACGCGTTTGATAGCTATAAAATATTCAAAAAGAATGGATTAACTATTGCTGTTATTGGTTTAACAACAACCGACACAGCTAAAATTGGTAATCCACAGTATATTGGGCACTTAGAGTTTAAAGACCCTGTTGACGTTACAGCAAAACTAGCTAAAGAAATAAAAGCTAAGTATAACCCTGACATTACAATCGCCCTGACTCATATGGGTCATTATGTTGATGCTAGCTTTGGTATTAACGCACCCGGTGATGTAACACTCGCTCGCTCACTTCCTGCAAACACCCTTGATATGATCATTGGTGGCCACTCTCAAGAACCTGTATGTATGAGCGATACAAATGTAAATGACGATAGCTTTAAACCAGGTCTTGCCTGTAAACCAGACCAACAAAACGGTACTTACATTATGCAAGCCCATGAATGGGGTAAGTATGTTGGTAAAGCTGAGTTTAAGTTTGAAAACGGAAAATTAACGTTACTAGACTACAAACTGATGCCAGTTAATTTGTATGTAGATAAAGTACAAGCTGATGGCTCAACTAAAGAAGTATTAGCAAACGAGTACATTAAACCAGACTCAAAACTTGAATCTTATTTAGCGGTATACCAAGCTAAAGGCGCTAAACAAATTGAAGGTACTATTGGTGAAGTAGATGCTCGCTTAGAAGGTGACAGAAACAAAGTTCGCTACCAACAAACAAATCTTGCACGCGTAATTATTCAAGCTCAAATGGATGTAGTGGGTGCAGACTTTGGACTAATAAGTGGTGGTGGTATTCGCAGCTCAATAGAGGCTGGTGAAGTGAGCTATAAAGATATTTTAAAAGTACATCCTTTTAAAAATCGTATTACTTACATGGATTGGCAAGGCAGTGATTTATGGGACTATTTAAATACAGTAACGAGCTTCCCACCGGATGCTGGCGCTTATTTGCAATACCATAAACTATCGTTTGAGCGTAAAAATAATCAGTTAGTTAATGTTGTTATTAACGGCCAACCTTTGAACAAAAATAAAACTTACCGTATGAGCTTAAATAGCTATAACGCATCAGGCGGTGATGGCTATCCTGCGCTTACAAATAAAAAAGGCTTTGTTAGTACAGACGAAACAGATGCCCAAGCACTTCAAGATTTTATATCAAAAAACAGCCCTCTTAAAACGGCTGAATTTACTCCTAAATAGCCTCTAATAATAGGAAAGTAACCTTGTTACTTTCCTATTATTTCAATACTGCCCTTTTTAATATTTGCCAGCCCATAACTATGCAGACGAGAGCGAGAACCCTCCCCGTATGCTTTAGGTGGATAATATAACTCTTTTTCTTCGGGATACTCGCTGAGTACTTCATCTAATGCAGCACGTACTTCGCTCAGGGTTTTTTCTAGGCTATTATTAAAGTTAGGCCTTTTTCTAACTGTATGGCCGAGTTCGACCAACCTATAAAAATACTTGTTAGCAAGCTCTAGCAGCTCCTCTGGCACATCTTTATTATGACTAAGCGCTACATCATCGTTATTTGTACAATACTCTACAAGTGCTAAATAAAAGCACAATGGCTTATTGGCTAAACACATTTTTTGTTCTGTATTACAACTACTTGATAATGTTTTATCATTAAGGTCAACAATAAGTATCAACGGCGTAGGCTCTGCAATTGATTGATGCTGTGCATTATTAAACTGCTTATTGCTCTGTTTAATAAACGCAAACTTTACCCAAAAACTAATCAATACACTTAATACTAAAAATATAAAATAGTAAATAAAATGGCTCAATGTAAAGTGGGCTTGTTGGACGTTAAATACAACTAATACGAACCCATTATTAGTGCTCAAACTACGTATTATTTGGTGTGAGTTTACAGGTGTTACCATCTCGTTTTTTGGTGCAATAGCAACAACTTTGAGCTCGTTCGAATTAATGTAGCTGTTTAAAGTTTTAATGTAGCTGTTAACTGCATCTTTATTACCTGAATGCTTTAGCAGCTCATTCGATAAATCGAGTAAGGGTAAGTCGAGTGCTATTTGCCTTTCTATCTGCGTAATTTTTTGTTTAGCTACTTGCTGGCTTTTTTGAGTTACAGAAATATAAAAGACAGACGACAAAATAAAAAACAAACTTATAATAACAAGTAATTGCTTATACTTACTCATCACCAACCTCCTCTTTTAAGCCTACTGAGCTGGCGCCACAGCGCCAAAATGGCTGGACGTTTTGATAGTAATGCAAACTTTGATCTTTAGACATATCAAGCAAATTTTCCTGCACTGCGCATAATAAATCAGTGTTGTTTTGCTGCATTTTTAAATACCATCTTGTTCCAGAAATATTATTACTCAATGGCGTAATATAGTTTTTTGAAAAACGTTTTTCGTCGCTCTCTTTCCAAAACGAAGCAATAATATCTACTTTTCCATTAGCGAGTAAATCACGTAATTCGTTATGAGAGCTAGCATAAGTGATTTTCAAATTGGCTAAATTAATATCCAACTCTTTAAACGTTTGCTTTGGTAAAATATGCCCTGACCGGCTGGTCGGATAATCAAGCAAACCTATGCGCTTATCTAAAAAGTATTGTTTAGTAACTCTAGGTTTTTCTTTAGAAGATATAAAAAAAGCCGTGTAGTCAGAAAAGCCAACAACGGGCTGGTAGTTATAGGTCGACTCTGCTTTAAAGGCTGCCATAATATTGTTTTTAGCCAAAATTAAGTCAGCAATTCCTTTACCCACAAACTCAAAGCTGTCTGCCGTTCTATACCCCCAATACCCTTTTACAGAGCCATATTGCTTAGCCACCACGTTATCAGAGCATAACTTTTGTGTTAATAACTTAGCTATTTTTTTTGATTGCGTAAAAACAATTAATTGGCCTTTGTTACTTGTTGCAGTTGTTTGACACTCTGTTGAGGTTTCGATCATAACTGGAAAGTGTAATTCATCATTGTATACACTAACTTGACCGCAAACCCACGTAACGACCAATAATAGAAACAAAAATGTAACAATTAACATTTTGTGCAACACGATATTTTTAAAATTCAAAGCAATGCCACTCAAAAATAGACTATATAGTGCATTTGAACAATTTCGCTTACTTATTACAACAAGTAATTTTACCTGTTAAACATAAACTATTGATTTAAAAGTAATGTGAATAAGAAACTATGAATTTTAATGAGTCCTTCCTATCAACACCAAAAGTAAGGACAATTGACCGCATTAGCCTGTAGCAACGCCATGAAATATTCATTAAGGAAGTTCTAATGCATAGCAATATAAAGTACTCGATATCTTCTGCGCTTTTGATTAGTGCAATATTTACAAGCACTGACTCACATGCTTGGGGTCAAAATGGCCACCGCATTGTAGGTAAGATTGCAGAATCTCATATAAGCGAAACAACTAAAGCGGCAATACAACCCTACCTTGATGGTGAATCACTTGCACAAATATCAACGTGGCCTGATGAAATGCGCTCTGCCCCTGGCGAGTTTTGGCAAAAGCAATCATCTCGTTGGCATTATATTAATGCAGCACCAGGAAAATCTTTCAGCTTCAATCACGAGCACACTAAAAACAAAGAATCTGTAAGTAATATCCTAGAAGGCATTCACTATTCAATGCAAACGCTCACTGATAAAAATAGCACCTTAGATGCTAAACAGTTCAGTTTACGTTTTTTAGTACATTTGGTGGGCGACAGTCACCAACCATTTCATGCTGGTCGAAGTGAAGATAGAGGTGGCAACCGTATTAAGGTTTCATTTTTTAACGAAGAAACAAATCTTCACAGCCTTTGGGATACAAAGTTAGTTGAGAACGAGAATTTATCGTTTACTGAGTACGCACAATTTATTGATACAAATAACAGCGAGTTAATTGCTGAGTATTTACAAAGCTCACCTATGACATGGGTTGAAGAATCTCATAATTTAGCCACAAAAATTTATAAATATACCAACAACGAAATTGGTTATAGCTACATATATAACAATACTCCAATTATAAAGACGCGCTTACAACAAGCGGGTATTCGATTAGCTGGATTACTAAATGCCCTATTTGACCCTTCTGCAAAAGAGTTAGAAACGGCACTGAAAATGACGACTGACAAATAAACTGTATTAAATTTATATAACCTACACACGGGAAATCAACATTATGACTAAGCTTCGCCTTTCGAAATTAACTGGAGCGGTAATTTTAGCTCTAGGTGTTTCTACAAGCGCAATGGCTGCTGATACTTCATCTGCAATGCGTGGTAAAATTACAACGCCTTCAGGTGGCAGTGCTGCAAACGTTAAAATCAAAGTAATTCACCAACCAACAGGTACTATTAGCGAACTAACTACAAACGAAAGTGGTACGTTTATCGCTAATGGTTTACGTGTAGGTGGTCCTTACATGGTTATCATTGATTCTGATACGTTTAACGATACCACTGTTGAAAATATCTACTTGAACCTTGGTGAAACTTACCGTTTAAGCTCGCAGCTTGCTCCGCTAAACATCGAAAAGATTGAAGTGTCTGGTTATAAGATTGTTCAACAATCAGGTGGCTCTAGCAGTACATTTGGCTCTGACACTATTGAAAATATGCCAAGCTTTAATCGCGACATTAAAGATATTGCGCGCTTAAACCCACTTGCCAGTATTAATGGTAATGGTGAGCTAACGTTTGCAGGTAGTAACCCTCGTACCAACGGTTTAACAGTTGACGGTATTGGTCAAAATGATGACTTTGGCTTGAACTTTGGTGGCTACCCTACTTCTCAGCCTCCTGTAGCACTTGATGCTATTGAACAAGTTTCTGTTGATGTATCTCCTTTCTCAGCTTCTAAAGGTAACTTTGGTGGCGGTACTATTAACGCAGTAACAAAGTCTGGTACGAATGAGTTTAAGTTCTCTGGCTTTTATGAAATATCTACTCCTGAGATAGCTGGCGATGTTGATAATATTGTACAAGAAGACGATCTTGATGAGCTAGGTCATAAAACTTACTCTACAAATAAAGTAGAGCCGATTAAAACTGAAGAAAGATTTGGTTTTAATGTCGGTGGAGCGATTATTGAAGATGAACTGTTTTACTTTGTTAACTACGCAGAATGGTCAAGTGAATTAGATCTAGATTACGGCTTTGACGGTTCTGGTGCTTCAAATGAATTTAATACTTCTGAAGCTAACTATAATCGTTTCATTTCTATCTTAAATAATGAATACGGCTTAACTGATTCATTAGCCGGTGCGCCAGAAGATACAAACAAAAACTTGCTTGTTAAATTAAGCTGGAACGCAAGTGATGACCATCGTTTAGATTTCACTTATCAATGGCAAGACGACCAAGATGAGCGTAACTCTAGCACAGGCGGTGATAATATAGCCTTAGTTTCAAGCACTTATGCATACGTAACTAAGTTTAATAACTTTTCATCTAAACTTTACTCTGATTGGACTGAAAACTTTTCAACAGAAATTGGTGTGTCGTATAAAGATGTTACCTCTGATAGCGCAACTCGCTCTAACTTAGGAAGCATTACTGTTGAGGAAGACGGTCGAAATGGTCCTTCTTACAACTTTGGTACAGATCAATACCGCCATGCAAACCGTTCAGAAACACAAAACCTAACTTTTACGTTAGACGCTACGTATTTAATGGATGAGCATGAAATAAACTTTGGAGCTCAGTACGAGTCACTTCGTTTATATAACTTGTTTGCTCAAAACTCTCTTGGAACGTGGAAATTTGATAGCTTAGAAAATTTTGAAAACCGTGAAATTGGTTCTTATGATTTCTCTTATCAAAATGCTTACACTAATGATTCAGCTGATACAGCATATGATGTAAGACGTAACCAGCTAGCGCTTTACATAGAAGATACTTTTTATGTAGGTGATGATTTAGAAGTTACAGCAGGTGTTCGTTATGAGCGTTTGTCATCTGATGATAAACCAACTCTAAATGAAAATTTTGCTAATACGTATGGCTTTACTAACCAAGAAAATCTTGATGGCCTAGACATTATACTTCCTCGTGTTGGCTTTAAGTACTACGTAACAGAAGCGCTTACTATTAATGGTGGTATTGGTCGTTTCCAAGGCGGCATTCCAAATGTTTGGTATAACAATTCATTCCAAAGTGATGGCATTACTTTAGTATCAGCACAAAACGATGTAATTAATGATTACTATGCAAATAACACAGCTGATATTACTCAGGTTCCTGATGAAATAAAAAATACATTAGAGCAAGGTGCTGGTAGCGTTGCGTATATCGACCCTGACTTTAAATTGCCTTCAAGCATTCGTACTCAAATAGGTTTTGAATATGAGTTTGATTCTGAACTATTAGGTGATGGCTTTAAATGGCAAGCTGAAATTGCTTACCATAAAAAAGAAAATGAAGCGGTATGGCATAATTCGTCTATTAACCCAGTAGGCTTAGCTGCGGACGGCGAACGTGTTATCAATCAAAGTATTTACAGTGGCGATAATGTTGACATAGAAATGACTAATTCATCGGATGATGGTCGTTCAATTATTATTTCAACGGGTATTGCTAAACAATGGGACAATGGCCTGTTTGTATCGGCAAGCTATGCTCACCAAGATGTTACAGAATCGTCAGCAGGTTCAGCTTCTCAGGCAGAAGGTAACTATAAGCACAATATTACAGTAAATCGTAATGAAGATATTGCAGCACGTGGCTTTTACGAAGTTGAGCACAGCTTTAAAATTAACTTAGCGTATAACACTGAATTTTTTGAAGGATATGCAACCAAGTTCAATGTTTATTTTGAACGTCGTTCAGGTCGCCCATTTAGTTACACAATGAATATGTATAAAGATGAAGACTTAGGTGATACTAGCTCTTTATTCACTAATGGTGCTTACTTACCTTATATCCCTACAGGTGCTGATGATCCGAATGTAAATTGGGCTGATTCTAAAATGACTTGGGCTGAGTTAGAACCGTTATTAGAGCGTGCTGGTATATCTCAACGTGGTGGGATTTTAGGTAAAAATACAGCAACTCAACCTTGGGTTACTACAATGGATGTTAGCATTAAGCAAGAAATACCTGGCTTTGCTGAAGGTCACACTGGTGAGGTTTATCTAATGATTGATAATTTCGCAAACCTTCTAAACAGCGACTGGGGTGTAGAAAAACGCTTAGGTTACTCTAACCAAACTATTTATGACTTTGGTGGTCTTGATGATCAAGGTAGATATAAAATAGACAACAGTTTTGGCGGTGCGGATGTGCGTAATTACTCGCAAATCAGTTCATCGTCATCAGCTTGGCAGGCTAAAGTTGGTATTAGCTACAAGTTTTAAGTCTTAATAGGTAAGTAATAACACATTAAGTTATTTGTTAACAAAACCCATTGCAAAATTGTAATGGGTTTTTTGTTTTTCACACCCCAATTTCACATGTTTGTCATAAAGCCCACGTAATATATACCCCGATATAGAGTTATTGCTCGAAAAAACACTCAAATAGACAAAAATAGTACTATTTATTAAAAATATATTGCAGTTGTATTTTATTTGTAACGAATAAATAAGGTACACTAGTAACGGATTTTGAATAAATGAACTTCAACTGTTTATTTTGAAAAATTTTAAAATAAAAATATAAAAATTTAATTAATAACTACACGGGAAAATTAAATGAAAACTCAATTACGCAAAACAGCTCTTTCACTTGCTATTGCAGCATGTGTTGGTGTAAGTGGCGCTGCAATGGCTAACGAAACGACCTCAGCAATTAAAGGTCAAGTGATGGGGCCTAACGGCAACCCAGCAGCCGGCACTAAAGTAACAATTTTACACGTACCTTCTGGATCAGTAAAAACAACTGAAGTAAATGACGCTGGTTATTTCACAGCTAAAGGCCTGCGAGTTGGCGGTCCTTATAAAGTAGTTGTTGATTCAGATGTATATGCAGACCAAGAATTCAATAACATAATTCTTAATATTGGTAACGATTACCCAGTAAACGTTTCTCTTGAGTCACAATCAAGCATGGAACAAATTGTAGTTTCTGGCGCACCAATCAGCTCTATGTCAGGTGGTACTGGTCCGGCGTCTACATTTACGCTAACTGATCTTGAAAATACACCAGCTATTAACCGTGATTTAAAAGACATTATTCGTATCGACCCGCGTATCACAATTGATGATAGCCGTGGTTCAATTAACTGTGGTGGTGGTAACCCTCGCTACAACAGCTTAACGCTAGACGGCGTTCGTATGAACGATAACTTCGGCTTAAGCTCAAATGGTTACCCTACTATTCGCGCCCCTTTCTCTTTTGATTCAATTGAACAAGTTTCAGCTGAACTTGCACCGTTTGACGTTCAATACGGTGGTTTTACATCGTGTAACATCAACGCTGTAACCAAATCTGGTGGCAATGATGTTCATGGCGCTGTTTTCTACGATTACACTAGTGACTCTTTCAAGGGTGATAAAATTGAAGGTGATGACGTTGATAACGGTAACTACACCGAAAAACGTTACGGCTTCAACGTAGGTCTTCCACTAATTGAAGATAAACTATTTTTATTTACTTCATATGAAAAACTTGAAGGTGTTCAACAGTTTAACTACGATGGTTTAAGCAGCGGCAGTGTAACTGCTGATGATATCTCGCGTATCACAAGCGTTGCTCAAACTGTATATGGTTACGATGTAGGCGGAATGCCTTCAAGTATGCCTGTTGAAGATGAAAAAATCTTAGTTAAACTAGATTGGAACATCAACGAAGATCACCGTGCAAACTTAATCTATAACTACAACGATGGTAATACTGTTTCACAGTCTGATACTGGTTCTAGCCGTGTATCACTATCTAATCACTTTTATGACCAAAGTGCAGAATTCACTTCAATCATTGCATCTGTTTACTCTGATTGGTCAGATGACTTCTCTACTGAAGTACGTATTGGTAAGTCTGAGCTAGATGCAACAGTACAATCACTAGATGCAGCAAGCAGCTTTGGTGAAATGCAAATTCGTACCGAAGATGGTGGTACAGTTTATATTGGTCCAGATGACTCACGTCAATCTAATGACTTAGACTACGATACAACTACATTTAAAGTTGCAGGTACTTACTACCTTGATCAGCACACAATTACTGCTGGTTACGAGTTTGAAGAGTTAGATGTATTTAACTTATTCGTTCAGCATACTGAAGGTGAATACCGTTTCAACAATGTTGATGATTTTGAAAATGGTATTGCAAGTGCTGTTTACTACAACAATGCTGCTGCTACAAATGATCCAAACGATGCTGCTGCGAGTTTTTCGTACGCTCAGCATACATTTTACGTGCAAGACGAGTATTCGTTTACTGACTTAGACGCAAATATTACGTTTGGTTTACGTTACGATAAATACACCAGTGATGATGTACCTAACTTAAATCAAAACTTTACTGATCGCTATGGCTACAGTAACCAAAGTACATTTGATGGTATTGATTTAATTCAACCTCGTGTAGGCTTCCAATGGTACGCGACAGATGCACTTGAAGTACGTGCAGGTGTTGGCTTGTTCTCAGGCGGTAACCCTAACGTTTGGTTATCTAACTCTTACTCAAACGACGGCATTACTAACATTAGTGCAAACCAGTTTGGTTCTATCGACTTGTTCGCAATACCTAATGTAAATAATGGTACTCCAGGATTTGAAGTACCTCAGTCTCAATTTGATGCAGTAGCTGACACTGTAATCGGCTCAGGCGATTCACAAGCAAACGCTGTTGACCCAGACTTTGAAATCCCATCAGAGTGGAAATACTCACTTGGTGCAACGTACACAACTGAAAACGAGTACGTAATCTCTCTTGATTACTTATACTCGAAGAAAAAAGATGCTGCGTTAATGCGTGACATCGCACTTCAAGATACAGGTACAACTACGTTTGACGGCCGCCCTATTTACGAATCAATTGAAGGTCGTTCAAACGAATACTTACTAACAAATGTTAGCGGTGATAGCGGTGATTCATCAGTTATCTCACTAGCTGTTAGCAAAATGTTTGATAATGGCGTAAGCGTTAACTTTGGTTATGCATACACAGATTCTGATGATGTTAACCCAATGACTAGCTCTGTAGCTGGTTCAAACTACGGTAATATTGCGCTAACAGATCCAGGTAACCCAGGTGTTGCTTCATCTGATTACGAAATTCCACATCGTTTTACTATGACTCTTGGTTATAGTCATGAGTTTGTTGATGGATTTGCTACTCGCTTTAACCTATTCGGTGAAGCATATAAAGGCCTACCATACAGCTACACATTTGATGGCAGTGATAAAGATACTTTTGGTGACAACAACTGGAATGGCAACCGCCAGCTATTGTATGTTCCACTTGAAAACGATCCTAACGTTGTTTACGACATGAGCGCTGCTGATATCAATGAATTCAATGATTTTATCGCATCAAATGGTTTAGAACGTGGTCAAACGACTAGCCGTAACGCTGAAAACTCTGATTGGTTTGTTAAGTTTAACTTTAAGTTAACTCAAGAGCTTCCTGGTTTTATGGAAGGTCACAAAGGTGAAGCATTCTTCGTAATTGATAACCTTACAAATCTGTTAAACGATGATTGGGGCGTACTTAAAAAAGGTCCTTTCGTAGGCGCTAGCATGATCGAAACATCACTTGATGATCAAGGCCGTTACGTTTACTCAGGCTTTAACGGAAATAATGCAAATACATCAGTACAAACTGATGCATCTGTATGGCAAATGCGTGTAGGCGTTCGTTACACTTTCTAATTTAGAACTGTAACCTAAAACATCTTTTAAAAGCCCACTTTGGTGGGCTTTTTTATGCCTTTAATTTGTTATTTAACTTTTCAAAAATACTCACTAGCACTTCGTATTCTTCGTTGGTTAAAGTGCTCAGTAATTGTTTTTCCCAATTCAGTGCATCGGGCGTTATATTTTCATATAAGCTTTGCCCTGCTTGGCTCAGCACAAGTAATGCTGCGCGTTTGTCTTGCTCATTTAGCTCACTTCTCACTAAACCTTTATCTATTAAAACTTTTACCGCGCGTGAAACGGTCGATTTATCCATGTTTGCTTGCGTGCATAAATCCTTTGCGTTGCTTTGGCCATACTGCGCTAAATTAGCAAGTATTCGCCACTGGGGAATATTTAAACCGTACTTAGTTTGATAAACCTCGGCAAAGTCGTTACTAACACGTGTTGCTACATTCGTTAATTGATAAGGTAAAAACGTTGCTAAATCAATTTTCATTTTTAGTTATCCCAGCTTTGTAAGGTTTACTTTGGTGTTCATTAATATTTACGCAGATGCATAGTTGCACATTTGATATTAGTCTCACTTGAGAGTATCTTAACTGAAATAAAAATAATATTAAACCAACCCCCCCTCTCACAGGAGTCAGTGATGGCGACACAATTAAATTATATGACAGGTTTTGGTAATGAATTTGAAACACAAGCGCTACCCGGTGCATTGCCAATAGGACAATTTAGCCCACAAAAGGTTAAATACGATTTATACACCGAGCAATTTAGTTCGACTGCATTTACGGCTCCTCGCGCTTCAAATCGCCGCACTTGGTTTTACCGCCTTCGTCCTTCGGTAGTGCAAGGTGATTACCAAGCAATTGATAACGGCCTAATAAGAACAGCCCCAATCACTGAAGCCGTAACACCACCAACAATGCTACGTTGGAATCCTATTGATATGCCTTCACAGCCTACTGACTTTATTGATGGCTTGGTAACGATGGCAGCTAATGGCAGTGCTAATGGGCAATCGGGTATTGGCATTCATGTATATGTCGCTAATCAGTCAATGCAAGGACGTTACTTTTGCAATGCCGATGGCGAAATGTTGTTTGTTCCTCAGCAAGGTGAGTTATTAATTCACACCGAGTGCGGCAAGTTAAGCATTAAACCAGGTGAAATTGCTGTAATTCCCAGAGGAATTAAGTTCTCTGTTGATTTAATTGATGATACAGCGCGGGGTTATATTTGTGAAAATTATGGCCATGCGTTAGAGCTTGCAGAGCGAGGACCTGTTGGTGCAAACGGTTACGCCAACGACAGAGACTTTCAATACCCCGTTGCTGCCTTTGAAGATAAAAAAGGTGACTTTGAGCTTGTATCTAAATTCAACGGTAATTTATTTAGCTGTGAAATTAAGCACTCTCCTTTTGATGTGGTTGCATGGACCGGTAATAGCTCACCCTATAAATACGACTTATCGCGTTTTAATGTAATAAATACAGTGAGCTTTGATCACCCCGACCCGTCTATATTTACCGTACTAACCTCTCCTTCTGCTACTGAGGGTATGGCAAATGTCGATTTTGTGATATTTCCACCACGTTGGATGGTAGCCGAAAATACATTCCGCCCGCCGTATTATCACCGCAATATTATGAGTGAATTTATGGGCTTAATTGAAGGTGTGTATGATGCAAAAGAGCATGGTTTTGTACCTGGTGGTGCAAGTTTACACAATTGTATGTCGCCACATGGACCTGAAGCCGACGTATTTGAAAAAGCCTCAAATGCTGAGCTTACACCACAAAAATACGAAAACACATTGGCCTTTATGTTTGAGTCGCGCTATATAATTTCACCAACAAAATATGCACTAGAAGGCAAAGAGCGCCAACCAAACTATACCGATTGCTGGCGTACTATTAAAAAACAATTTACAGGTTCACAGGATTAATTATGAAATTATACAGCTACTTTCGCTCATCAGCGGCCTATAGGGTACGTATAGCGCTTAACTTAAAAGCAATTGATCATGAACTTGCTATTGTTAACCTTTTAAAATCGGAGCAGCTTGGGGAAGAATACTTAGCGACTAATCCGCAAGGGTTACTACCTGCACTTGAAACCGATAATGGTGTTTTAGCACAATCGCTTGCAATACTGGAATGGCTTGATGAAACTTATCCGCAATCGCCATTAATTACAGGAACTGCGTGGCAAAAAGCACAAATAAGAAATTTAAGCTTTGCCATTGCCTGCGATATTCATCCTGTTAATAATTTACGCGTGCTGAAGTATTTATCGAACGAATTAGGTGTTGATGACGAGGCTAAAAATAAGTGGTATCGACATTGGATAGAAGTTGGTTTTGAAAAAATAGAACTGATGCTAAACGAAAATGATGACTACTGTTTTGGTAATCAACCAACACTTGCTGACATTTGTTTAGTGCCGCAAGTATTTAATGCAATTCGTTTTAACGTAAATATGAGCGCTTATCCAAAAATTGCAGCTATTTACGAACACTGTAATAAATTAGCTGCATTTAATGATGCTGCACCGCAAAATCAACCCGATGCAAATTAAGCTAGTTCAGTAACTAACTAGAGTTCAGGTTAGCTAGCTTTGTAGCGCACTATGAATAACCGTAATGTGCTCAATTAAATCTAAGCCCAGATCAGTTAAATATCCGCCATCTGGGCTATCTATAATCCCTTTTTCAAATAAACGTTGCGCTGCACTAAGTAAGCTTGGCTCTGCGTCTGAGTGTAATTTAATACCCTGCATTTTACTGTCGCGAGGAAACTTCGCTAATAGTGTGAATTCTTCGATCATTGTTTGATTAAATTGCATTGTGTGCACCTTTTTATTTGAATCCAAGTTGTTCTGTGAGTAACTAAGTTTATAATTAAAATCACTTTGTGTACTTTACACTAGCACGTTTTTTAGCTTAATGTATTATTTTTAACCCTCCCTATTTAAAGGCCTCTAATGCGTAACTTTTTAATTCTATGCTTTTGTTTTAGCAGCTTATCGTATTCAATATTTAGTGAAGCAACAACCCTTAAAACCCATTCAATTATTGATGCAAACCAGTTTGTAAATGAAGAATCAAACTGTTGGTACGACAACAAACGCTATAGCGAAGGCGCGTTAATACAAATTCACTCTTTTACACTTTTATGCGGTGCTAAAAACCCTCAACACAGTAACAGTCAACTCATTTGGCTTAAAATAGATAAACAAGGTAATGCTATTTACCCAACCGCTCCTAAAACAATCACTGTGAATTAGCGCTAAAAGCTGATTTGAGCTACAATGCACGCAGTTTAAATAAGTAGTATGGCTATGGATAATCAACCTAAAAACCCTTTACATGGGGTAACGTTAGAACAAATACTTGTTGAGTTAGAACAGCGACTTGGCTGGAGAACCCTTGGCGAGCAAGTAAAAATCAAATGTTTTACTGATCAACCGAGCATTAAATCGAGTTTAAAGTTTTTGCGTAAAACGCCTTGGGCTCGCGATAAAGTGGAAGCACTTTATATTCACACTATAAATAACAAACCTATTCGTAGACCAAAAAGTGCACCGAGAGAAACATCTTCTCAAGCGCCGGATACAACAGGGTTTGTTTGGCCATCAATTAAAAAATGATGTAAAAAAGGAGCTAATTTAGCTCCTTTTTTAATTGTAACTAGCGCGATTTATTGCTCTTTGCAAATCACATTTAATGAGGCCGGCTCAATAGTAATAACGAGTCTGTGAGCAGTTTTAACTTCACCGTCAAGTACGTACTTAAGCTCTCCTTCGCCTGTCACCTCGACTCTTTTAGCATTTGTATGATGCGAATTTATAGCTAAATGTGTTTGCGTTAAACTGCTAAACATCAGTTCTGCAATACTCAATATTGTCGTAGAATTTTCATTATTTGGTGTTAGCCAATTTACATCAAGAAGCCCGTCACTATGATCTGGCTGCCCACCACCTTGAGCCAATAACGTTGTAAAAGGCGCAGCATTAGCCACAATAAAGCTATTTGTACATATTTCTTTCGGCTCATTATCATCGAGTTTTACACTAAGTAGCTGTGATTTTTGCTCACCAAAGGCTTCAAAAAAACCATTTAAATAGGCAAGTTGCCCCGACTTATTTTTCGACTCTCTATCTGCTTTTTCTATCATAGATTGCTCAAAACCAATACCCGCTAATAAAAGTACTAATTCGTTATTACAATAAGCGGTATCTATTGTGCTTGTTTGACCATCAATTATTAAATCACAGGCTTGTTCAACAGGAATAAATTTAGAGCTAATCCCCATCAATACATGCGCAAGTGCGTTTGCAGTCCCCATTGGTATAATACCTAGCTTACATTGTGTATTTACAAGTACGCTTGCAACTTCGGCCACTGTACCATCGCCTCCACACGCTATTATCATGTCTGGATTTTGCGCAATTGCCTGTTTAGCAAGCTCAATACCGTTTACGTCTTGTGAAGTAGTAAGTACTTTTAAATCGTAATAGGCCGATAACCGCGCAACAATTAAGTGCTCTTTTTCTTGCCATAATCGTGTACCAGATACTGGATTTGCAATTAAAACTGCTTTGTTTTTAATCAGCAGCTCGCCTTTTTTATGGCGCTTAGCTAAATGACGCAGCTGATGCTTATTTAAGTTTGCGGTTTCGCGGGTTTCCTTTATTTGTGCAAGTACTTCATGTACATCTGCATTTTTGTTTTGACTCAATAAATAAGCCGCCATTACAAAAACTGACCGCCCACGGCCTAAAGCACAATGTACAACTACGCGACGGTTTTCTTTAATATGATGATGTATCCAATTAATAGCCTGATTTAACTGAGAATGGGTAGGAATACTATGATCGAGCACCGGAATGTTTAAGTAATTTATATTCTCTTGTGTTGAACTCCACTCGAGTCCGTCAAATTCACACGTAACGTCTAAAATTGCAGTAATTCCGTTATCTTTTAATGTGTCTATGTCTGAGGGAAATAATCGGCAAGCTAAAAATAGGTTTTCGTTTATTTTTTGAATTGGCGGCACTTTATCGCGCTTACGTGACCAGGCATTATAAATTTGCACACCAAATAAAAATGGCACAAACGCCCAACGTATATAAAATGGGATCACCCCATTTTCACGTTTTCTAAATATTTTTGCTGTATTAAAAATATATGCGGTACTCACTAATAAAAGTGACAGTGCAGTCCAATAAAAAACAATAGCAAAGTAAACAGAGTTTACTTCCCAACCAATAAAAATAAGTAGTAATGCTAAAAGTGAATAACCAATTGCAGCCCACATAGTTTCTCCTTTGTGTAAATAATTCCGATTTTCTAATTTTAATTTAAACGGCTTTATGTACTCTTTTGCAAATATCACGCCATATAAATGGCATTTTAAATTCAAATTAAAATCATAAGCTATTGATATATAATGTTAATAATAAAATAAATTTAAGTACAATCTGCTCTTTGTGCATTTTTTACAAACATGTGAATAAATTATACCTACACGTCTAAATTTCAAACACTGATCGGTTATTGCTTGTACTAACGTATAAAGCAGCTAATCTAAAAATCAATTAAATTTTTTGCATCCAAATCACACTCTCAAGCGTTTACTCAATGATAATAAGAAAAACAGGACCCCTATGGATAACGATGATTTACTCCCTCTTTTGTGCGCAACAGCACAAGGAGACAAAAATGCTTTCTCAAGTTTATATCAACAAACTAGCGGCAAACTTTTTGCTATTAGTTTAAATATGCTCACTAACAGAGCTTATGCGGAAGAGGCACTACAAGACGCTTTTATAAAAATTTGGCATAACGCATCTGAATATAACGCCTCTAAAGGCACCGTTATTAGTTGGATGATAAGTATAGTTAGGTATAGAAGTCTTGACTCACTGCGCTATCACAAAGTACGAAAAGAGCAGTCGTTAGGCGATGACGAATATGAAAATGAAAGCATTGACATTAATTACGATGAAGAAACAAAACTAGTTAATTGTATCGAACAACTTGAGCCGCAACAAAAACAAGCTATTCACTTAGCTTATTATAAGGGGCTGAGTCATAGCGAGCTAGTGGATCATATAGAAACGCCATTAGGTACAGTTAAAAGCTGGATCAGGCGTGGGCTTATGCAGCTACAAAGGTGTTTAACATTATGAATTATAATAAACCCGAACTATTAGACGCGCTTGCTGGGCAGTACGTGCTTGGCACACTTAGAGGGCTTGCCCGTAAGCGTTTTCAGCGTCTGTTACTTAACTCAAATCAAGCACGTGAAGCAACAAGTCTATGGGAGCAAAACCTAAACAACTTAGCGAGTGCTATTACACCGCAAACGCCACGTGACGATGTATGGGTAAATATACTACAGCGTATTGAAAACAGGCCACAAACAAGTAAAACAGTCATACATACCAAGCCTTCAATTTGGCGTACATGGTCTTTTGTGGCAACTGCCGCATGTATTGTTTTAGCCTTTTTGGTTATTCAACCCTCTACTAATGTTGTTCAAACGCAACAAATTGCTTTGGTTCAAAATCAAGATAAACAATCATTGTGGTTTATTGATGTAAGCGAGCAAGGGCTCTCAATTAAAGCCAGTAGCCAATTGGTTGCCCAAACTAATAAAGATTATGAGTTGTGGATGATTTTAAAAGGGCAAGATGCACCTATTTCACTGGGTTTACTGCCCAAGCAAGGCAGTAAAATATTATTTAAAGATAACCGCTTTAACGCAAGTGATATCGCATTGTTAGCAGTGAGCTTAGAACCTATTGGTGGCTCACCAAATGGATCTCCTACTGAGGTACTATACACCACAGAGCTGGTACTTTTATAACCCTACTATTATGACTAAAGTTGGCTGTTTACTTAAAGCAGCCAACCTTCTTTAAAACTTTTTTAACAAAAAATAAAAATAATTTAACTTTTTTGCATCCAATTTAAATCCTGCCCCGTTATTAGCTATGACTTCAATCAAAACTAAAGGACAAAGTCATGAAAGCTTTAACTCCATCAATACTCGCAGTAGTAATATGTAGTACGTTTGTAAGTGCACCAAGTGAAGCATCAAGCCACAGAGAAGCGCCAAATATAAGCCGTTTCCCGACTTTAGATTCAACCGATTTTTATGTATTTAATAGTTACGAGCAAGGTCGTGATGATTTTGTAACATTAATTGCTAACTATATCCCGCTGCAAGATGCATACGGCGGTCCTAATTACTTTGCAATGGACCCAGATGCTACCTACAGCATTCATATAGATAACGACGGCGATGCTGTTGAAGATATTACATTTGCGTTTAACTTTAAAAGCATGCTTCCTAATGATAACCAAGGTGTGCAATTAACTGTTGGACCTGAAGGTAATCAGCGTA
This sequence comes from Pseudoalteromonas sp. 31A1, assembly GCF_011378815.1. Lineage (NCBI taxonomy): Bacteria > Pseudomonadati > Pseudomonadota > Gammaproteobacteria > Alteromonadales > Pseudoalteromonadaceae > Pseudoalteromonas > Pseudoalteromonas sp. 31A1. Next base: position 34,189 of record NZ_WTKY01000009.1, read on the forward strand.
CCGTGTCTGTACCGCTTAAAAATGTAGGCGGTGTATCTGCCGGTGATGACAGCGCTGCAAATTTTAGCGAATCATACACAATGAGTATGATTAGCGGCGCGCAGCGTACTGGCGAAACAACGCTACTAAACAACACAGCATCAAACTCAAGTACATTTTCTAAACCACTTGATTATGTGGGCAATAAAACATTTGGTTCAATGAGCGATTACCAAACTTACGCTGACCAATTTGTGTATCAGGTTTCAATTCCTAACTGTGAAAGCATGGCACAAGTTTTTGTAGGACAACGTAAAGACCCATTTGTAGTTAACCTAGGCAAAACATTTGATTTAGTTAACTATGTACCTGTAGAGGGTGATAGCGCCCCTGGTGCTGGTGACGGCGGTGGTTTTCCAGGTGGTATAACACAATCAGCTGATAACGACGACCTTGCAGATAAAAACGTAACATCAATCGCTATCGAAATACCTAAAAGCTGTATTGTTGGTGAAGGTAACGGCGTAATAGGTTCGTGGACAACAGCAAGCCTACCTCAAGCTCGCGTATTAAACCCTAATGCTAAATTTGCTAATAACGCCGTTAATGGTGGTGCTTTAACACAAGTTTCACGCTTGGGTAGCCCGCTTGTAAACGAGCTTGTAATTGGCATTAAAGACAAAGACACATTTTCCACTGCTCACCCTAAAGATGATGCACAATTTTTAGATTATGTATCTCATCCAGCACTACCAGAGTTATTAAACATTTTATTTAAAGATGCTGTTAATACGACCCTTGGCGCAAACTTAGAAACACTGGCACCCACAAACTTCCCGCGTACTGATTTAATCACTGCATTTTTAACAGGTTTTGCAGGCGTTAATCAACAAGCAACTGTAACACCTTCAGAAATGCTACGTTTAAATACAGGCATTGCAGCAACAGCGCAAGCTGATCAATCTGCATTTGGTGTAGCGGGTAATGATTTAGCCGGCTTCCCAAATGGTCGTCGCCCGGGTGATGATGTGGTTGATATTGCACTTCGTGTTGTGATGGGTCGTTTATGTCATCCTATTCCTGTAAATGGTGAAGACACTGATTTAGGACTTTGTGCACCAGAGGATGCTAATACAGGCACAGTGCCATTTACAGACGGCGCGCCTATTGATGCAACAATGATGGATTCATCATTCCCATACCTTGCAACACCGCTTGCTGGCTCTAAATAAGGAGTAAAATAATGCGTAATTTAAAAACTACCCATATTTGTGTTCTCCTCAGTGCATTAACATTGGGAGCATGTAGTAGCGATGACGATAAAAAACAACCTACACCGGTTGTAAACACAGCGCCTACCGCAAGTGATGCAATGCTAACTACACAAACTGAAGTAAGCATTACCGATATGCTTAGCGCAACCGACAATGATGGCGATTCGCTTACTTACTCGTTAACAAGTGAGCCAACTCTTGGAACTGTTACCGTTAATAGCGATGGTAACTTTACCTATACACCGCATAAAGAAGTGACAGGTTCAGATAGTTTTATGTTTGGTGTAAGTGATGGCGTTAATTCGCAAGTAACTGCAACAGTGAACATTACAATTGACGCACTACAAGTCGACTTTGCTCAATTTGCAACCGATGCATTTAATCAAGCCCCAAATGCAGAGCCGTTAACTGTTAACGGTCGGGTGTTTACAAACACCGATACCGATGTTGATGGATTAATTTCAACAAACGGTAACTAACCAAGTAATTAAGCTGACAGGCCATGGATGGCTTTTTTCAAAGGATATTTATAATGCATTTATCAATTTTTAAGTCCGTCGCATTTATTACTTTCTGCCTAACACCCATTGCGTTAAGCGCTGCGCCTTTTACCCCAAAAGATGATGCAGTTATTGCCAAAAGTAATTCAACGCTTAGTGCTTCTCTGTCTGTTGAGGAAATAAATACATTAGTCACTAACAGCCAATATGCAGGCCAAACAGAGCGCTTACAGGGGCTACTTAAAACCCGTTTAGCCCAGCTATATAAACAAACACCCTCATCTCAAATTGGTTACTTATATGCTCGCGTTTTACAAAAAGAGCACCTTTTTGACGAAGCTATTGATATTGCTAACAACGTTTTGATTGGAGAGCCAAAACATAGTAATAGCCATTTATTGCTAGCCAATATATTTATGACTCAAGGTAAGTTCGCACAAGCAAAAAAACACTGCGTAGCCTTAATTGGGCAAGTAAGCACTATTACTGCTAGCACCTGTGTACTCGATGTACAAAGCCAACATGAAAGCGTTTTAGACAGCTACCAAGCATTAGTAAAAATTATAAATAATAATCAAACTAGCCTAGCTACAAACCATGTTTTAAGTGAAATGAGCTACCGTTTAAATAACTACAAACAAGCGTTGTCTCACTTACAAAGTGTAGATTTAGTTCAAGCCCCTGTGAGCCTTATTGTTTTATGGGCCGATATTCAAATTGCTCTAAATCAACCACAACAAGTATTAAATACATTAAGCGTACTGCTACCTGATAAAAGTAATTTAGAGGATGCTATTTTGTTAAGACTTTCAATCGCAGAAAAAAAACTAAATAAACGCGATAAAAAATGGCAAAATACAATGGCGCAAAGAGTTACACTACGAGAGCTTCGCAAAGATTCTTTTCATGCAAGTGACTTAGCTAAATATTACCTTGATGTACAACCAAATCGCGAAAAAGCACTTTACTGGGCTCATATTAATTGGCAACAGGCTAAAATGAGCACCGATGAGCAATTACTTACTCAAGCAAAAGCGATGCAACGAGACACACTATGAAAACGCCTTATCTATTTATACTCACTTTAATGCTGTGCATTTTTTCAACTTACAGCTTTGCCCATCAATTAAGTACAAGTTATATAACCTTAAATAGCGAGAACAATAACGACACCAACAAAAACCAATACACGGGTACCTGGCAAATTAATATAGCCGACTTAGAGCACGCAGTGCCTCTGGATTTAGACAAAAATGGGCAAATTTCGTGGGCAGAAATAAAAGCAAAACGCAGCTCAATTAATAACTTCATTACAGAAAATTTAAATATCACGCAAAACGCGCAATCATGCCCTTTAAAAAGTGAAGGTATCTATCAGCTAGATAACCATTTTAACCAGCCTTATTTGGTTATTCCGCTGCTGTTTAGCTGTGATGACAATGAAGCAATCTCCCTTTCCTATTCCGCTTTTTTTAAAACCGATGCCAATCATAAATCCATCGTAAATATAAACGGTGTATCTCGTGTATTTAATATCAACGAGGCACAACAAACGTTCAGCTTTGAGCAAACAAGTTATTTAAGTACGTTTAATCAATACGTGTATCAGGGTGTTTTACATATTTGGATTGGTATTGATCATATTTTATTTTTAATCGCCCTGTTACTTACCTGTGTTTTAAAACGCAGCGATAAAGCATGGCAAGGTATTAGCTCTAAAAAACAAATTATTAAACACACAGCATGGATAGTAACCGCGTTTACGCTTGCGCACTCTATTACGCTTACCGGCACCGCTATGAACCTTGTATCACCAAATAGCCGCTGGGTAGAACTTGGAATTGCTATATCGGTTTTATTTGCAGCATTAAATAATGTGTGGCCGTTGGTACTTCGTTTAGGTTGGCTTACTTTTGCTTTTGGTTTACTACATGGGATGGGATTTGCGAGCGTACTTGGCGAACTTGGCTTGTCGAGCGACTATCAACTGCTTAGCATTTTAGCGTTTAATTTAGGCGTCGAAATCGGCCAACTTAGTATCTTACTAGTAGCCTTACCAATACTCATTTATGTACGACACTACACTTGGTATAAAAAGTGGTTAATGCCAATGGGCTCCGTTGCTATCGCAATCATTGCACTTCAGTGGTCAATCGAGCGCTTTTAAATAGACTAAAATAAAAAAGCTAGCCAAAATATTGGCTAGCTTACTTTTGGTTATTTATTTTGAGCGTTACTGCGCTTCATCAAATGGCATCAGTAATGTTTTCATTGCAGGGCGAAGTGCTATTAGTACCGTTTCTTCGGTTAGCTCTGGGTAGAGTAACTTTCTGAGTAATAACCCTGCCATCATCGAAAAAATAACATTAATTCGGCTTTCAAGTTCAAGTTCATCAATATCTTTTAGCGCACTTCGCTCACTTGTTAAAAGCTGTCTCATGCGATCTCTTGCCTGAACATCAGTTTCGCGTAAAAGTGTTGCCACTTTAACATTTCGACCTGCTTCAGCCATCATGTCTAAATCAATAACACACGATCCCGTGTCCATGTGCCTTTGCACACCAATGTTTAAGCCATCAATGAGCGCTTGAAGTACATCACCAGGATGATCTTCAAACTGTTGGAAGATAGAAAACATCTCTTCCATGTCTTTTTCAATAATGCTTTCTATAATTGCTTCTTTACTTTCAAAGTAATTATAAATATGGCCTGCACTCATCCCTGCCGTTTTAGATATTTCAGCCATGCCTGCACCGTGGTAACCTTTTCGGTGAAAACACTCTGCAGCAGCTGTTAGTATTTGTTCGCGCCTAGCTTGCGCTATCGCGGGATCTGTTTGCCTTCTTGCTTTAGGCTTCATGTTCAACTCCACTACTAAGTCTTAAACTCAGTAAAGCGAGCACTATAAATAGCCTCGCTGTATCATTAAAATGCAGCTCGCCAGCGAGCTGCTAATATTACTGCTCTTCCTGAGTTGTTTTGTCGCTCGTATTCCATCCGCCACCAAGCGCTTTGTACAAGTTAATTTGGCTTGCAAGATACGCTTGCTGACCCGAAATTAACTGTTGCTGTGCGCCGTACCATGTACGCTGAGCATCAAGTACTTGCAAGTAGCTATCTGCGCCTTTTTCGTAACGCATTTTTGATAAATCAAATGTGATTTGTCGGCTACTTATAAGCATATCAAGTGCACTTAATTGCTCTTGGTAACCTTCTCTATCAGCAAGAGCATCGGCAACTTCGCGAAACGCATTTTGAATTTTTTGCTGGTACGTTGCCACCGCAATTGCTTGATCGGCTTTTGCTACATCAAGATTTGCTTGGTTACGTCCCATATTAAAAATAGGTAAGCTAATTGACGGCACAAAACTCCATGTACCTGAGCCCGAATCAAACAAGCCACTTAAATCACTTGAAGCAGACCCGGCATTGGCTGTTAAGCTAATACTTGGATAAAACGCCGCACGTGCAATACCAATATTGGCATTTGCAGCAAGCATTAAATGCTCAGCGGCTTTAATATCAGGGCGTTGCGATAACAGGTCAGACGGTAAACCGACCGGCACTTCTGGCATACTGATCAAGTTGGTCAGGTCTTTACTAGGCAGTAAATCAGCTGAAACAGATTTACCCACTAATAAATCTAGGGCACTTTTATCACGCTTTAACAGACGTTTGTACGTTGCTATGTCTACTTTTGCTGTAGCAACTGTACTTCTAAGCTGCTCAAGGGTAATTGAAGAAGTTGCACCTAAATCAAAGCTTTTTTGCGTAAGCGATAATGACTCTTGCTGAGAGGTGAGCGTTTCTTTTGCAAGCTCTAGCAGTTGTAAGTCCGTCGCGTAACTAAGCCACGCATTTGCCAACTCTGAAATTAAAGACACCTGCGTACTGTATTGGCTAAGCTCTGTAGAGTATAAATTTTGGAGTGCTTGCGCTGATTGATTGCGTACTTTGCCCCAAATATCTAACTCGTAAGACGTAATGCCCACTGTTGCACTGTATTGCGAGCTAATAGCTGCATCGCCAGTACCTGATAAGTCAGCCGGTAAACGCTGGCGCGTACCAGAAGCATTTAAATCAAGCGACGGATACAAAGCAGAGTCTTCAATTTGATACAAACCACGCACACGCTGCACATTAAGCACTGCAATTTGCATGTCTTTATTGTGCTCAAGGCTTTGCGTAATTAAGGTTTGTAGTTTTTCATCATTAAAAAACTGCTGCCAATTTAATTGCTGCGCAGCGCTTTGCTCAGTACCTGATGCATAAGCATCAGATACTGGTAGAGCAAGGTCTTTTTGCTCTGGCGCTAATTGACAACCACTTAGCACCAATAAAGTAATTGCACTTAGGCTGAATGTTTTAATACTCATTCTGCACTCTCCTTCGTTGTCTCTTTAGCTTTACCTGGGAATACACGGCGAACTAAAACAAAGAATAAAGGTACAAAAACAACAACTAATATTGATGATGCAAGTGTGCCACCAATAATCGAAATACCTAGCGCATTTTGCGCACCAGAGCCCGCGCTTGAGGCGATTGCTAGTGGGATTACACCACAAATAAACGCCATTGAAGTCATTAAAATTGGACGTAAACGAAGGCGTACCGCAGCAACTGCAGCATCAACAAGCCCTAGTCCTTCATCCATTTTATGAATCGCAAACTCTACAATCAGTATCGCATTTTTAGATGCCAAACCAATGGTGGTCAACAAGCCAACCTGCAAGTAAATATCGTTAGATAAGCCACCGCCTAGCGCTGCCATAATTGCACCAAATATACCCAGTGGCACAATCATCATTACCGCAAACGGTACCGACCAACTTTCATAAAGTGCAGCTAAACATAAAAATACAAACAATAGCGATAAGCCATATAGTAAAGGTGCTTGACCACTACTTGAGCGCTCTTGGAATGAAATACCGGTCCACTCAGACGAAATACCATTAGGTAATTGTTTAACTAAACGCTCCATTTCATCCATTGCTTGGCCTGTACTGTAACCCGGCGCTGCGCTACCTTGAATTTCCATTGCTGAAAAACCATTGTAACGCTCTAAACGTGGCGAACCATACGTCCAGTAAGCACTAGCGAACGCTGAAAACGGCACCATATCGCCATTATCATTGCGCACATACCACTTATTTAGATCCTCAGGCACCATGCGCGATTGTGCATCACCTTGCATATACACTTTTTTAACTCGACCACGGTCAATAAAGTCATTCACATAACTACTACCCCATGCTGTCGAAAGTGTACTGTTAATATCGTTTTGCGACACACCAAGCGCTTCGGCTTTTGCCAAATCTGTATCAAGTTGTAGTTCTGGCATATCTTCTTGTCCATTTGGACGTACGCCCGCTAAAATTGGACTTTGGCTTGCTAAACCTAATAACTGATTTCGTGCCGCCAAAAGTGCGTCATGGCCAAGGCCTACACGGTCTTGTAAGAAAATATTGAAGCCATTAGCAGTACCCAGTTCAACAATTGCAGGTGGCGGGAATGCAAACACAAACGCTTCTTTTATCGTTGAAAAGTAGCCCATCGCTTTACCTGCAACACCTTGAACAGATAACTCGTCACGTTGACGCTCATCCCAATGTTTAAGGTTAACAAAGGCAATTGCTGAGTTTTGGCCAGAGCCTGCAAAACTAAAACCAGTAACGGTAAAAATACCATTCACAGCTTCAGATTGATCGTTTAAAAAGTGATTTTCTACCTTTTTAACAACCTCAAGCGTTTGCTGTGTTGTAGAGCCTGCTGGCAGTGAAACTTGGTTAAACAAAATACCTTGGTCTTCGTCAGGTAAAAATGCCGTTGGCAAGCTTGAGAATACATAAACCATACCGCCCACAATCACACCATAAATAAGTAAGTAGCGTTTAGAGTGCGTAAGCATACGGCCTACAAAGCTTTGTGCACCTGAATTTGTTTTATCAAAACCACGGTTAAAGCCTGTAAAAAATCGGCCAAATAACGTCTCATTGTTATGTACATGGCTTGGTTTTAAAAGCGTTGCACACAATGCAGGCGTTAAAATAAGAGCAACTAAAACAGATAACCCCATCGCCGATACCAGTGTTATAGAAAACTGACGATAAATAATACCGGTAGAGCCACTAAAGAATGCCATTGGGATAAATACCGCAGAAAGCACCATGGCAATACCTACCAGCGCGCCTTTAATTTCATCCATCGATTTACGCGTAGCTTCAAGTGCCGAGAGTTTTTCCTCGGTCATTAAGCGCTCAACGTTTTCTACCACAACGATTGCGTCATCTACCAATAAGCCTATGGCAAGTACCATCGCAAACATCGTTAGCGTATTTATTGAATAACCAAAGGTGTACAAAATACCAAACGTACCTAGTAAAACCACTGGCACTGCTATTGTTGGTATAAGTGTTGCCCTAAAGTTTTGTAGGAACAAATACATAACTACAAAAACAAGTACAACAGCTTCAATTAAGGTGTGAATAACTTTTTCGATAGATAACGATACAAACGGCGTTGTGTCGTAAGGTATAACAGCATCTAACCCTTCAGGAAAAAACGGTTTTAGCTCTTCAATCGCTTTTTTAACTCCAGCGGCAGTATCAAGTGCGTTAGCACCACTGGCTAATTTAATACCTAATCCTGATGCAGGTTGCCCATCGTAACGAGCAACAACGCGGTAGCTTTCACCGCCAAGCTCTACTCTAGCAACGTCCTCTAGACGTACAAAAGAGCCATCTGGATTGGTTTTAACCAATATTTGTTCAAATTGCTCTGGCGTTTGTAATCGACTTTGAGCCGTTACTGTTGCATTAAGTTGCTGACCATCAACGGCAGGCATACCGCCAAGTTGACCGGCAGATACTTGTGCATTTTGCGCACTAATTGATGCACTAATATCAGCAGGTGTCAGCTTATAATTTTGTAACTTTGAAGGGTCTAACCAAATACGCATCGCGTACTGAGAACCAAACAGCTGCACTTCACCTACGCCTTCAACACGTGAGACAATATCTTGCACGTTTGATGAAACATAATCGCCAATATCAATATTGGTCATGCTGCCATCTTTAGACACAAAAGCATAAACCATTAAAAAGTTACGCGCTGACTTTGCAACTACAACACCTTGCCTTTGAACGGCTTCTGGTAATAGTGGAGTCGCTGTTGCTAGTTTATTTTGCACTTGGACTTGTGCAATATCAGGGTCAGTTTCAGCGCTAAACGAAAGTGTAAGCGTAGCAGAACCACTCGACTCAGACGTAGATGACATATAAAGCAGGCCATCAAGTCCTTTCATTTTTTGCTCAATAACTTGCGTTACCGTATCTTCAAGTGTACGTGCAGATGCACCAGGGTACGTTGCCGTAATACTTACTGCAGGTGGTGCAATTGAAGGATACTGCGAAATAGGTAAACTCCTAATCGCCAAAATACCTGCAAGCATCACTACAATAGCGAGTACCCAAGCAAATATCGGTCTATCGATAAAAAATCGTGACATTAAAACTCTCCGTTATTGCGCTTGATCGGCTTTAGCAGACGATTGTATTTCAGAAGGATTCACTGGTGCACCAGGACGGATTTTTTGTAAGCCTTCAACTATTAACTTATCGCCATCCATTAAGCCATCGGTAACAAGCCAGTCAGCACCTATTGTGCGGTCTACTTTTAAAACACGACTTTCAACAGTATTCTCTTTACTCACAACCATTGCCGTTGCCTCACCTTTTGAGTTTCGGCTAACACCACGTTGCGGAGCTAAAATAGCATCGGCCTTAACGCCTTCTACAATAGAAGCGCGGGCATACATGCCTGGCAATAATAATTTTTCTGGGTTTGAAAATTTAGCACGTAATGTTACTGAGCCAGTACTTGGATCAACGGTCACTTCGGAGAACTGCAATGTACCTTTATGAGGATAAACAGAGCCATCTTCCATAATAAGTTCAACGTCAGTTTGGCTAGTAGAATCTACGCTTAGTGCACCTGATGATAATGCTTTTTTAAGTTTGGTAAGCTCATTACTTGATTGTGTTAAATCAATATAAATTGGATCTAACTGAGTCACTGTAGCAAGTGCAGTACTTTGATTGGCACTGACTAGTGCACCCACTGTTACGCTTGATTTACTAATTTGACCACTAATTGGTGACGACACATGGCTGTAATCAAGGTTAATTTGCGCCGATTTTAACTGCGCTTTAGCCGTTAATAATTCTGCTTTTGCTTGTTTGTATGCGGCATCTGCTTCATCAAAGTCTTGCTGACTTACCGCTTTTATTTTTAAAAGCTCGCTAAAACGAGATGCTTTAGCTTTACTACTTGAAATACTCGCCTGAGCACGTGCAACACTTGCTTCACTTGCTGCTAAGTCTGCTTCAAATGTCGCAGGGTCTATTTGATACAGAGCCTGGCCTTGTTTAACCTCTTTACCTTCAACAAATAAACGAGATTGCACAATACCACTTACTTGTGGGCGAATTTCTGCAATTTGAAATGCACTGATACGACCAGGAAGTTCTTTTTTGAGAGTAAGCGCTTGGCTTTTTAATGTAAGTACACCCACTGGTACAGCTTTAGGAGCTGAAGCTTGTGACTGCTCAGCAGCCTGATCGCAACCAGTTAAAGCAACAGAACCGACGAGGGCTGACAATACAAATAAAGCGATGCGGGAACGCTGCATGTTAAATACCTTTTAGTTTAGAGTGAACGATCATTCTAAATTAAAACGCGCTGATAATGAATCTTAATTAGAAGAAATTTACACAAACTTACACTCCTCAGTACAATATACGTCTTAGGTTGCATTTAATGTTAATTAGATGAAAATAGAATCAAGACTGTATGAAAATAAAACAACCTAACATATTGAAATAATATCCCATTTTAGAAACGAAGTTTTTAACAGACACAAAAAAGCCAAGCAAATACAGCTTGGCTATTTATATAAAAACTAAAGCACACACCTTATTTTAAAGGATATTAGCACTCTGCGGGTTAATAACCCTTGAAACTAACAACTGCTCTACCCTAATTCCTTCTACATCAACAACTTCAAACTTAAAACCTGAAAAAGTTAAATGCTCCGCACGTTTAGGTATTCGCTTCATATTGTAAATTAAAAAGCCAGCGACCGTTTCATAGTGCATCTGGTCAGGAAATTCTTCTATATCAAGTACTTTTGCTAAATCGGTAATTGGGGTTAAGCCATCTACAAGCCATGAATTTTTATCGCGTTCTATGATTAATTCGTCGCCTTGATGAGTAATTAAATCACCCATAAACCCTTTCATTAAATCTTTTACCGTTACAATACCCACCGAAAGTGCATATTCGTTTACGACAACAGCAAATGGTTTTGCTGCACTTTTAAACGCATTTAAAGCTTCAGATAAGCTTAATGTTTCGGGTAAGTAAAAAACATCTTTATCAATGAGATCATCGTTTATATTGGCAGCTTCGCCCTTTAGTACTTGTCGTAAAATATCTTTAGATTCAACAGAGCCATGCAACTTATCTAAATTTCCTGACACCACTAAAAAGTGGTTATGAGGATGGTCAATAATTTTAGTCGCAATATCATGGCTAGATTCGTTTAAATCAAAATATACAATTTGGTCGCGTGGTGTCATTACGCTTGATAAAAATCGCGCTTCTAGGTCAAACACATTGCCAATTAATTCATACTCTTGCTTTTGCAAACTACCGTATGCAGCACCTGCTTCCATCATGGCAACAATGTCCTCAGTTGTCACATTGTCTTCTCGCTCAGCGGGTACTTTAAATAAGCGCAGCACAAAGTTAGTGACACCATTAAAAAACATCACCAGCGGGGTTAATGCAAAGGTAACCCAGCGCATTATTGTAACCACTCTAACAGCGACCGCTTCTGGCATGATCATCGCTAAACGCTTTGGCATTAAATCGGCGAACAATATAAACAAGGATGTAATAGTAAAAAACGAGAATAAAAAGCTAATTTTTTCTAAATGCGCACCTTGATAAAACAATACCAACACACTTTCAACATAAGGCGATAAGGCCTGCTCGCCCACAATACCACCCAATATCGCTATCGCGTTGAGTGCTATTTGGATCATGGCAAAAAAAGCCCCTGGATTTTCTTGTAGCTTTAGTACCGCTGCTGCCTTTATATTCCCTTCATCTGCCATTACTCGCAGTTTTATTTTACGCGACGCTGCAATTGCTATTTCTGACATAGCAAACAACGCACTGATCAAGATCAATAAGCTAATCCCGATTAAATCACCCATTTAACGCTCCAAAAAGTTAGTGCTTTTTTAAACAAAAAGCAGCTGGATTATAATCGGTTTTTAAAATGCGGCAATTTATATTTATAAAATATATTAAAGTAATTTAATTTCATGAGGTTACATTGATTAAACTGTTTTTTAAACTGTTTAATTGCCTTTAAAGGCGACTTTTAATTGAACAACTAAGGCCGGTTCCATATTTATATTACAAGCAAAAAATAATGGAGATTGAGCTGTATTTAGATTTAGTAATGGCTCGAGTAGCTCAAGCCTAGGCTCAGTTTTTATTCGATAGCTAAATTGCTTTTTGCTAAGAACAACAAAATCAAGAATATCGTGACGAGTGCTTATAAGTTTATCTATTTTATCTAGGCTATCGATGAGTAATAAATGCTTGTTCTCACTAAAGCCCCTTTCAAGCAAATAGTGATGACTAAAGTTATCACGCAGTACTGCTATTTTATATTTTTTAGCATCATTGAGAGTATTTAACTTTATACCTCTGGACTTTAGACCATAAATGGCTGAATCAAAGCTTTCCAGTTCACCTACCCAGTTAAACTTACTTTCTCTATTAGGTAATCGAACAATTGAAAATATACAGGTGTTTTTATCGCGTAGCGCTGCATTGTAAGATATGGCCCAACTATGCGCCAACATAGTGTATTTTATACCAGTGCCTTCTAGCGCTTTATGAACTTTATCGACAGAGCGGCCAACGAGTTTATTATCTTCATTGAGATACTGAAAATCCGGAAATACTTCCGTTACTATTGTGATTTCAGTTGCATCAACTTTAATACAGCTAATGAACAATAAAAAGATCAATAATTTCATTTAGCAAGGCCTCAACTAACTCATTATAAGTATTTAATAAATATAGCTGAGGCTTTATGAACTGCTAGTTTTTAGTCATGTAATGCACACTTATACGCTGATAGTGCTAGTATTTATAGCTCATACAGCTTACTTGTTCATCGCACTAATTAAAAAGGCTGAAATTTTAGCGCCTTCTCTAAGTGTCGTTTCAGAGCTTGATTGGCCAACTAAAGAGCTGTCGGTAAATGGCGCTATTTCCATCATATCAGCACCCGTAATCGGAAACTCATCCGCAATGGCTGATAAAATATCAAGCGCATGCTGTGGTGTTAAACCATTATGTTCTGGCGTGCCTGTGGCAGATGCAAACTCTGCATCAAGCGCATCAATATCAAAGCTTACGTATACTTCATCAACGTTATCAGCTTTTAATTGTGCAATAGCGTCGGCAGCAACCGCTGCTGCGCCGCGCTCAATGATTTCATGTGCCCAATGTTGCTTAACGCCAAAGGTACTTTCCCAGTGCGCTTTAGGCTTGCCACTTGAGCGTATACCAAATTGTATTAAATGATGTGGTGCTGGTAAAAATTCTAAAATATGTGTACACCACGAGCCAAAACATAAATCTATGCCTAGGCGCTCAACAAGTAAATCTGTATGCGCGTCAAAGTGAATAATAGCGGTACGCTTACCTTGCTCACGTTTTGCTTTTAAGTACGCTTTGGTAAGTGGGTAACTTATTGAGTGATCGCCACCAATACCAAATATACCTTTATCTTTAAATGTTGCGTAAAAACTGTCGCATACATCCTCAGTGATTGATAATGGGCTTACGTAGTAGTCGTTATCTTCATTACCGTATAGGGCTTTTTGGCAATTAGAAATGGTTGCATCATTTAGGTATTTATCATGAAGTAAATGTGGGATTACACGTACATCGCCTAAATCAAACGAGTGACACTGCGGTTGCTGATCAATTAAAGCTGAGCGCACAAACAGTGGCCCCCAGTTTGCACCGCGTAAAATACCACCGCCACAGTCTGAGCTAATACCTAACATAACGGCTTTATGTGGAGAATTTGGTAATTCATTTAAAGACTCGCGCCACAAATTATCAACGTTTTCAGTTTGTCCATAAAGTTTATTACGCAGTGCGGCTTTGCGCTCCTTTGCAGTATTTACTGTGTATACGCCATCACCAGGTGCGCACAAACAGTGCTCAACTTTGTTTTTAAATGCTTCAAATTGTGTGCTCATAATAAACTCCTTCGATTTTTATTCTGTACGTAGCTAATTACTTTTGATTAGTTATGCAAAATCACCAAAAGTGCCTAAACTTCAAATAAATTCCACTTTGCTAAATAAGTCTGTGCCTAATATAAATAAACACGTTATCTTTTACGTGCTTAATACAAATTTAAGCCATTGAATTAATTTAATATTAATGAATATTTACCATAAACTATTTAATTGTAGTTACGCGCTTGGTTGATACTTATTACGTCTGCTTGAACATGTCAACAGCACAACAAAGCTACTTGTATAAGCACTTGATTGAATATTCATAGTTGATGAATAAATCAAATTAGTTCTTAAAATTATTAAGACTTAATTGGAGGAGTTAAGATAAAACGGACAATCGTCCTGTACTTGATAAACGTTTCTAGCAATGATGCTAGATTGACACAATTTATTATAAAAAGGCTTAGCTATGGAAAAGGTATTTCACTTAGGACTATGTATTGACGATCTTAAAGGTGCAAAACTTGCGATTGTACCGGGCGATCCAGATCGTGCTGCACGCATTTCACAATTCCTAGACAACCCAACCTGCCTTGCTCAAACTCGTGAGTTTCATGTTTACTTAGGTCAACTAAACGGCCATTCGGTGGTTGTTTGTTCTACGGGTATTGGTGGTCCATCTACGTCGATTGCAGTAGAAGAATTAGCACAACTTGGCGTGCGTAAATTTTTACGTATTGGTACAACAGGTGCGATTCAGCCACATATCAACGAAGGCGAAATTTTAATTAGCCAAGCATCTGTACGTTTAGACGGTGCAAGCCAGCATTTTGCTCCTCTTAGCTACCCTGCTGTGTCTGACTTTTATGCAACACAAGCTATGGTACAAGCATGTAAAAACTTAAATATCGATTTTCATATTGGTATTACTGCATCAAGCGATACATTTTATCCAGGACAAGAGCGTTACGATACGCATTCTGGTTACGTTCCTAAATCACTACAAGGTAGCTGCGAAGAGTGGCAAAAACTGGGCGTGATGAACTACGAAATGGAATCAGCAACATTATTTACTATGTGTGCAGCCCTTGGTTTACAAGCAGCATGTGTTGCCGGCGTACTTGTTAATCGTACTCGACAAGAAATACCAAATGTTGACCATGGTGAAATTGAGCGTAAATCTGTAGCGGTAGTATTAGAAGCGGCTAAAGTATTGCTTGATTAATACGGGTTCTATTAATTAGTAACATTATGAAGCACAGCTTTGGCTGTGCTTTATTGTTTTTGAAAGGTTATTTTAGCTGCGCACTAATTACTTCTATTGCCGGTAGGTTTTTAAAACTTGCAAGTACAGCACGTGCTACACCCGCTTGGTTTTCATGGCCTGCGGTTTCTAAAAGTGTAATTGATTTTACTGTACTTTCGTTAAAGCTAAGCCCTGCGATAAATAATTGGCTAAGCGCACTTTGCAGTGGCGACAAGCTTGGGCTGTACGCTGCGTTTTCTGCGTAACTTCCGTAAAAATCACCATTTTCAAATGTACTAATTTTTACTGCACTAAAGTTTTTACTATAGGGTACGTATGCGTTTAATGCTGTACTTGCTAGCTTTTCATCTAGTTGAGCATTTGCAAATACTTGCTGGTGAGGCTCTGGATTAAACAAGCTAAACGCGTTACCTAAATCAGTCGGCCCAAACGAGTGCGGCAGTAATTCTGCCAATTTAAAGTGTTGCTCTGGCAATAAAATATCAAACTCTTTCGCATCAGCGAGTTCGTTCATAAACTGACGACAATACCCACACGGTGCATCGCTAATCGCTATTTTAACTATTTTTTTAGCGCCGTTTAACCATGCGTTATTTATAGCCGATTGCTCTGCATGAACCACTAAACTCAATGCTTGATGATCAAACTCTACATTTGCACCAAAGTAAAAGTTTACCTCATCGTTTTCATCAAGTGCTTTAACAATTGCGCCTACATGAAAATCTGATATCGGCGCAACAGCATACTCAGAAGCCAAAGGTACTAAACCTTGTAATAATGCATCATCAGACACATTGAGTTGTGCGCATAACGCTTTAATATTATTAGAATTTAATATGCCATGTTGTGATTTTAATTGACTACGTAATGACGCTGTTTGCGCTAAGTTTAATGTGATGTGAGAATTTGTAAGTGCTGTATCTTGCTGTACAGTAAAAGTTGCTGAAGCCATAACATTTTTTAATTATTCAATGGCTAAGTAGTTTAAAAGGTTAAGCCGCTAATTGCTAGGTTATTAAACGCAAAAAAGGGAGCACATCGCGTGCTCCCTTTAATTTTAACTGATATACCCAACAAAATAATTAATTGGTATACCTAACAAAATAACATGTTAGCCGGTATTACGCATACCTGCTGCAATACCTGTCATCGTGATCATTAATGCATTATCAATGTCACCTTCGTTGCGTTTTTCCTCTGAGCGAGCACGACGTAAAAGCTCAACCTGTAGTAAGTTAAGTGGATCGGTGTACGGGTTACGTAAACTAATCGACTCCTTAATCCAAGGTTGTTCGGCTAGTAGGCTTTTTTGCGGGCTAAGTGATTGTACCAAGCTAATGGCTTCTTGAAGCTCTTTACGAAGTGTTACACCCAGTGGTTTGTACATATCTTCCACCAGCGCATTATCATAATGCTCACTCAACCAACAATCGGCTTTACTAAATACCATTTCTAGCATTTCTAGGCGCGATCTAAAAAACGGCCACTGTAAGCTCATTTCGTTTAGGGTTTCTGCGCCGTACTTATTAAGCGCAGCTTTTAAGCCTGTTAACGCACCTAGCCATGCAGGAAGCATTAAACGGTTTTGGCTCCACGCAAAAATCCATGGAATAGCACGTAGACTTTCAACGCCACCATTAGGATTACGTTTTGCAGGACGCGAGCCAAGCGGTAACTTAGACAGTTCAAGCTCAGGTGTTGCCATTCTAAAGTAAGGTACAAAGTTTTCATCATGGCGAACTACATTACGGTAATGCTCACATGACTCCTCACTTATTAGCTTCATTACTTCGCGCCACTGCGGTTTTGGCTCCGGCGGCGGTAATAAGTTACTTTGCAGAACTGCGCCAGCGTAAATATTTAAGCTTTGCAGTGCTACATCGGGTAAACCAAATTTAAAGCGAATCATCTCGCCTTGCTCGGTTACACGCAAGCCACCTTTTAATGAGCCAGGCGGTTGTGAATGCAGCGCTTGTGCAGCGGGTGCACCACCACGTCCTACTGTACCACCACGTCCGTGGAATAAAACAAGCTCAATACCACGTGCATCAGCAAGCTGTACTAGCTTATCCATTGCTTCGTATTGCGCCCAACCTGCTGCCATCATGCCAGCATCTTTGGCAGAATCAGAGTAACCAATCATCACATTTTGCGTGTTTTTAATGTGCCCGCGATACCAAACATTATCAAGCAATGTGGTAATTACATCACTGCCTGCGTTTAAATCGTCGAGTGTTTCAAACAACGGTGCTACTGGTAAATCAAAGCTACAGCCGCTTTCTTTTAGCAATAGTTGTACTGCTAAAATGTCTGACGCTGTTCGTGCCATCGAAATAATATACAAACCAAATGTTGCTTCGTCTTGCTTGGCAATTACATCAAAGGTATCAAGTACTTCTTGTACATCAGGGCTTGGTTGCCAATGTTTTGGAATAAGCGGTCTGCGTGAGTTAAGCTCTGCAAGTAAAAATGCTTGTTTGTCTTGCTCTTGCCATTGGTTGTAGTCGCCTAAGCCTAAATAACGAGTCAGCTCAGAAAACACATCGCCGTGGCGAGACGAATCTTGGCGTACATCAAGTTTAGCTAAACGCAAACCAAAGCTATTAATACGGTGCAATAAATCAAGCAATAGGCCATCGGCAACTACTTTCATATTACACTTTAATAATGAGCGGTAGCATACTTCTACTGGGTGCTTAAGCTGATTAATATTAGTAATTAAGTCTTGTGAATCACTACGCTTATTTTTAATTTTAGCACCTAAGTGCGCTACTGTTTCTGCAACTTGATTTTTAAGCTTTTTAATTACTGCTCTGTAAGGTTCAAACTCTTGCCCTGCAAGCTCAATAAGCTCATCACTGGCATCTGACATTGATAGTTCAGCACATAATGTTTTTAAATCTTGAATGTATAAATTAAGTGCCATCCAACGACCATGATCAAGTACCTCTGTTGTAACCTGCGAAGTTACAAACGGATTACCATCACGATCTCCTCCCATCCAAGACGTAAACTCAATTGGGCTGTAATCTATTGGTAACTCTAAGCTGAGCTGATCTTTAACATTGGCTGAAAATTCACGTAAAAAGCGCGGAACGGCGTGCCACAGGCTGTTTTCGATTACCGCATAGCCCCATTTAGCTTCATCTACAGGCGTTGGGCGAGAACGACGAATATCGTCGGTATGCCAAGCTTGGCTAATCAGCTGTTCAATACGATTTAAAATATTGTCTCGCTCTTGCACTAAGTTATCTTTTCGCTCTAATGACGCTAAGCAATCACTTAGTTCAACGTGTTTGTTAATAATAGTACGGCGCGTAACCTCGGTTGGGTGAGCGGTCAGTACTAAGTTTATGTGGAGTTTTGAGAGTGTTTCGGCCAAATGATTACTGTCTAACTGGCCTTGTTCTGCTTTTGTAGCTAACGTTTTTAATGTTTGAGTGAGAGGGTTTTGTTGACCAAGGCCAACGTCGTTAAAACGCGAAACGGTATGAAATTGCTCTGCTACATTAGCAAGGTTTAAAAAATGATTAAATGAACGGGCAACCGGTAAAAGCTCTTCATCACTAAGCGCATGTAAAATATCTATTAACGCTTGTCTGTCGTCTTCGTTACCACTGCGAGATGATTTTGATAATGCACGAATTTCTTCCACTTTATCTAAAATCGCTTGACCTTGGGCATCTTTAATTGTTTGTCCTAGTAGTTGCCCTAGTAAATTTACATTACCTCGCAAGGCGGCGTATTGTTCACTCATTTATCAGTCTCCATTTTTTCGTAGGACACTATTAATATCATCATGAAGAGATATTTAATAGATCCATTTGCAATGTCTTGTCGTAAAAAATTATATATAAAATAATCACAAAGCATTCACATGATCATTTTTTACGATGGTAACTGCCCTCTTTGTAGCACCGAAATGCAGCAACTAAAACAGTTTGATACTGAAAATAAAATTGTGCTTGAAGATCTTAACGCCACCGACTTTAGTGAGCGCTATTCATATATTGATAAAGAAAAAGCAATGAACTACCTACAAGCTCAAAAGCAATCAGGTGAAATGGTTTACGGGCTTGATGTAACTTACGAAGCATGGAAAATAGTGGGTAAACACAGCTGGTTGAAAATTTTTCGCTTGCCAATAATTCGCTTTTTCGCTGACTGCGGATATTTGTTATTTGCAAAATACAGACACTCCCTCAGCAAAATTTTAATGCCAAACACAACGTGTTCTAATGGGCAATGCAATTTAAAAACTAAGGGTAGAAGATGAAAACTATTGTTTTATTTGGCGCTAGTAGTGCAATTGCAAAAGCGTATGTTGAGCACTTAAATAACCATGCATCGCAATTTAAAGTACTGTGTGTAAGCTCAAGTGAAAACAGTAATAGTGCCTCAACAAATATTGAACACTTTAAAACCAACTACAGCGCTAAAAGCTTATCAATTTTTACCCAAATTTTAAAAGATGCTAAAGCCGATTTACACCAAGTTATTATATTCAATGGTAAACTTCATAACGCTCAGCACATGCCAGAAAAAAAATTAGAGGACTTAAATGCTGATTATTTTAATGAATTACTTAGCGCTAATACACTCACCCCATTGCTCTGCTTGCAAAGTATATTGCCGCTGTTAACCCACAAAACCCAGTGCACAATTACAGCACTAAGTGCACGCGTAGGTAGCATAAACGATAACAAGTTGGGTGGTTGGTATACTTACCGCGCATCTAAAGCCGCGCTTAACATGCTATTTAAAACGGCGTCTATTGAACTTGCCCGTCGTGCTAAAAACACCAAACTCATTTTGTTTCATCCAGGCACCACCGATACAGAACTCTCTAAGCCTTTTCAAAAAAACGTACCTGCAGGTAAATTATTTACACCTGAATTTGTAGCTAAGCAACTTTTTGAATTAACAAACAACAACCCTGATTTAAAACTAAACGGTGAACCTGCTTATTTAGATTGGCAAGGCTCTACAATACCGTGGTAAGGACTTTTAATGCATTTTACTAAAGCGCAAATAGACGCACTTGAAAAACATACCCGTACTCATTTAATTAATTCTCTTTCGGGTTTTAAAAGCGCTAATTTAATTGGTACGCAAGACTTACTTGGCAATACCAATCTATCTATTGTCAGCTCCGTTATTCACTTAGGTGCAAATCCACCGTTAGTCGCAATGATAATGCGCCCTCACAGTGTGCCGCGTCATACGTTTGAAAATATTTTACAAACGGGCACTTACACCATAAACCAAGTGAATAAGTCAATTTATAAGCAAGCTCATCAAACCTCAGCCCGTTACGATAAAGACGAGTCTGAGTTTGACGCTACAGGCTTAACACCTGAGTACTTAAACGACTTTGCAGCGCCTTTTGTACAAGAAAGCCGTTTAAAGTACTCGGTTAAATTTGTAGAAAACCAACATTTAGCCATCAATGGTACTGAACTTGTTATCGGCGAAATTATGGATGTATATGTAGATAAAGCAGCACTACAAAGCGATGGCTTCCTAGATTTACAAGCAATAGAAACAGTGGCAGTAACCGGGCTTGATAGCTACCACACAAGTAATAAATTAATGCGCCTGCCTTATGCAAAAAAACCTTAGCGTGCATGTTATCTCATAAAATTGAATTCCCTTTTCACATTGCGCACAATGCCTAAAAACCCAAGGAGAAAAACATGACCACCATAGGTATAGGTACACAATCAAGCGAGCAAGCGCTGGCAAGCCTAAGTAATATGACGCAAACGCTAACCCCTATTGCTGCTGACGAACATTTAGAGCGCATAGCCAAGGCGCAAGCTTATATGCTTGCAAACAACATAGATGCAATTTATTTAAACGCTGGCACCAACCTAACCTACTTTACAGGCATGAAATGGTACGCGAGCGAACGCATGGTTGGCGCAATATTACCCGCCCTTGGTGACGTTCAATATATAGCACCGTACTTTGAGATTGGCTCATTAAACGGGTTTAAAGTAATAGATGGGCCTATTCATGGGTGGCAAGAGCACGAAAACCCTTATGCACTTTTTGTAGAAGTGCTAAAAAAACTAAACATTAATGAAAACGCAACTATTGGCATTGATGAAAGCGCACAATTTTTTATATTCGACGGTATTAATAAAGCGCAAACGGGTTTAACACTCATAAACGCACAACCTGTCACTGCGCATTGTCGTATGCATAAATCAGTTCACGAGCTTAGCTTAATGCAGCGCGCTATGGATATGACCTTAGCCGTGCATCAAGCCACAGCAAGCATGCTATATGAGGGAGTAACCACCACCGAAGTAGAAGCTTTTATAAAGCAAGCACACCAAAAAGTAGGCGCACCTGGTAACTATTTTTGTATTGTATTGTTTGGTGTTGCAACGTCTTTCCCGCATGGTGTTAAAGACGCTCAAGTGCTTAAAAAAGGCGATATGGTATTAATTGATACCGGCTGTAAAGTGCACGATTACCTATCTGATATTACCCGTACCTATGTATTTGGCGAACCAACCATGCGCCAACGCATGTTTTGGGATCACGAAAAAGCAGCGCAAATGGCGGCGTTTAATGCAGCTAAAATTGGTGCTACCTGCGAAGACGTAGACGCTGGCGCACGTAACTATTTAGCAGCGCAAGGGCTAGGCCCGCAGTATCAAACACCGGGTTGCCCACATAGAACGGGCCATGGTATTGGGCTAGACATTCACGAATGGCCATACTTAGTTGGCGGTGATAAAACCCCACTTGCCCCTGGTATGTGCTTTAGTAACGAGCCAATGTTAGTCATACCCGATGAATTTGGCGTACGTTTAGAAGATCATTTTTACATGACCGACAACGGCCCTCATTGGTTTACACAACCAAGTTATAGTATTGACGACCCATTTGGGCTTAACGCTTAAAACTGAATTCCTTCAAGAGCAGCTGTTTAGTTGCTCTTTTTAGTTTGGTATTGATAAAGTGCAGTTCATCCCAATATCCCCTGTTATACCGAAGCAATCCTCAAAAGGATAAATATGAAAAACTTTAAAATTGATATCGTTTCAGACGTAATGTGCCCTTGGTGTGTAGTGGGTTATAAAAACCTAGAAACTGCACTAGACCAACTTAAAGACGAGATGAGCGCAGATATTACGTGGCATCCTTTTGAACTAAACCCAGATATGCCAATTGAAGGTCAAGACTTAAACGAACACTTAATGCAAAAGTACAACCTAAGTGAAGAACAAGGCGACGAAAATCGTAAAAACATGTTCGAAGCAGGTCAACGTGCAGGGTTTACCTTTAATTTTGATGGCAAACGTATCATGATCAACAGCTTTGATTTGCATCGTTTATTAATGTGGGCACGTGAAGAAGGTAAGCAAACCGAGTTAAAACTCGCCTTTTTTGAAGCGCACTTCACCGATTTAAAATACCTAAATCAAGAAGAAGCACTGCTCGACGTTGTTGAAAAAGTAGGTCTTGATAAAGAAACTGCGCGCGGTATTCTGCATTCAGGCAAATACGTACAAGACGTACGCCAAGAGCAAGACAACTTTAAACAAATGGGTATTACGTCAGTACCTACATTTATCATAAACGATAAATATGCACTTACTGGCGGACAACCAAGCGACTCATTCATTCAAGCACTAAAACAAATTAGTGAAGAAGAAGCCAAGCAAGACGCTTAATATACAAATAAAGTTTAAAATTAAGAAAGGCTGCACATTGCAGCCTTTCTTATATATTCATCAGTTCAAAAACAATACAAATTTATTATTCACCTTAAATCTCTTTTGGTGTCATTATAGAAACTAAATCTAACTAATCGATAACAATACCTATAAAGGGATTTATAATGAAATATATAATTACAACATTAACTTCACTGTTTCTTTTAACCGCATGTTCGACAACACCTCTACCTGATAGCCCTAAATCTACGCTAACAATGCCCAGCCCTCCGGAGTATTCAATTAAAAGTGTCCGTGAAAAAATTGAAGGTAGTGTGACAATGTCTTTTGATGTAAATGCATCTGGTAAGCCAGTTAATATTAAAGTGATTAAAGCTGAGCCTGTGAAAATTTTTGATAAAGCAGCGATTCGCTCTCTTTCTAAATGGCGTTACGCACCTAAAGTAGTTAATGGTATTGCGGTAGTTGATGAAGACTTAGAAATGACTATAGATTTTAATTTAGAAAAATAATAACTAATATCCCGTCCTGAAATAGGTTGACGGTTTAAATGAAAGACTTGGTGCGAAAGCGCCAGGTCTTTTTTATGCACTTGATTTGGTGTTTTCATATCCAAACTTAAGTGCGGTTGCATTTCATTGTATATAAATATCGATTCTTCAACGAGCTGTTTTAACTCTACCATATTGCGACATTTATACAGAAGAAACTCTTGTTTTAATATCCCGTTAATACGCCCAGCTAATGCGTTTTGATAACAGTCATATCGATCATCGATGGTCTAATTCCTTCTTTTAATAGCGCATCTTGATATACTTCAGAGCAATATTGTAAACCTCTATCTGAATGATAAATCGCATCACGTTTATATACGCGTTGCTTAATCGTCATCTTTAACGCTTTGACTACATCGGTTGGTTTCATTTCATCACTAAGCTCATAACCCATTATTTTTCGACTATAAGCATCAGTGACTAACGACAGATAATGCACGTCTTGCGCTGACTTTACATACGTAATATCACTAACGAAGACTTCCTCGGCCGCATTGGGCTTGTGCTCTTTTAGTAAATTGGGATGCTTGCGCATCCAATGGTTACTGTTTGTTGTTTTAGTGTAATTTTTCCTTGGTTTTACAAGAAAGTCATGCTCTCTCAAATAGTCAAAAAAAAACAATCACGGCCTAGTTTAATATCACGCTCTTGCAGTTCTGGCTTTATCATCAGATAAAGTTTCTTCCCACCAATACGAGGTATGAATTGCCTCCAATACATCACCAATTCCATGACTGGCTCCAACGCTTTATTCCAAGCATCTATCCTGCGCATAGCTTGATAGTAACCTTCTCGCGTTATGCCATATGCACGGCATAACGGAGTAAGCTTTACTTGCTGTTTTTCTTTTGCGCGCGTGATGGCTCGGATATGTACTTTTTTTCGCAAGCCCGCTCCATATTCTTCATCCATTATATTAATCATTTCACCTTTGATTAAATCCTTTAGCCGTAAGTTTTCTATCTCACGCTCTAACGTTTAATTTTTTGTGCAGGGGTTTCTTTCGATTTAGGCATATTGGCTATATAAGTTGGTTTAGACCAATCTAATTTACCCTATTTTCGCAGCCATACCAGAACGGTGCTACGACCTTGAATGCCGTAATGACTTTGCGCTTGTTTATACGTGACGTCGCCTTTTTCTACTTGCTCAACAATGGATAATTTAAAGCCTAATGTATAATCGCATTGAGTACGCTTAACGTCTTTAGTTTTAGTGGTTTTCACAAAATAAGCCTAAATATGTAAACCTATTTCAGGACAAGACATACATGATCGTCCTTAAATAAAAATTAAATTGTACATATTTTAAATTACTTTAATTTCCTTTTATAAAATATATTCTTAACTGATATTTGTAACATTTACTAATTATGGCAAGATTTCAGCAGTGAAAACTATAAACCTCTACTATACCTTTAACCACTTTATAAATAGACATAATGGAGCAAGTAATAATATAATAAGTTCATTAATTACTAATTTAAATTTTTACAATGAGAATAATAATTTTACTACTAGCGCTAATATCGTTACCTTTAGCAGCAGGGCAAGTTACCCAGTCGAATTTAAAAGTAACAAAAGTTATGGCCGGCTACTCTAATGGAGAAGTCTACTTTTTCGTTAATAAGCTACCACTAAACCCAAAAGAATGTGACGCACCTAAAACTAACTATAATATTTTAGTTGTTGACCCTGCTCGTAGCGATATAAACCAAGTGCTTTCTATATTACTAATGGCAAAAGCTACAAACATAAACGTAGAAGTTCAAATTTATGATGATTACTGCTTTAATAACCATGCTGTAATTAGAAGGATCGCATTATATTAATTTAATAAAGTGGTCTAAATATTAAACTAATTTCATAAAATATATCATAAAGTTTAATTTATAATATAAAGCATGAGCTTTCACATTATATTTTATTTCGAGGTGCAATGTATTATCTACTTCTTCATTTATGAGTAAACTATAAAGTCGTGATGCTTATTTTTATTTAACGTAGGCTAGGTTTGATGTAAAAACAATAAATATCAATGTTTTAAAGTCATTTAACTTACTATTTAAAAATTGCTCATTTTCAAGTTGATACTTGACTTTAATCTGTTCAACACACTTATCGGTATCGTGTATATAAGACGGAACTTTTTCAGAGTACTGTGTCAACCTAAAATAAAACTAAAGTCTTCGCATTGCTTTAAAATAAGGATGGACTTTGCTCTTTTATTTAGCGCGATAAGCTTAATATTTACAGCCACAATGGATTTATCTGAATATACGCCAGGAGTGCCTAAATCGACTTTATTGATAATGACTGAGTCATCAAGAGTTTAGAAAATTGTGCGCCTTTTACTCTACTCTGGCGAGTGTACTTCAGGAATAACACTCGCCAAGGTCTGGTCTTGCTTTTCCTCATCATAATCACAAAAGGCCATAAAGAAAAACCTAATCCCATTAGTTTCATGCTTATTCAAACACTAAAACAAATTAGTGAAGAAGAAGCCAAGCAAGACGTTTAGTGAATTAGGTAAAACAATAAAGGCTGCAATATGCAGCCTCTTATACTATCTTGATATAAATATGAATTAAACTCGAAACGACGAACCAGTTACAGCTAGCGAATTAAATATCTTCAACCTCCATTTGTTACTAAAAATCATCTTAATATTTCAATTCGCTTAAGCGTCTCCAACTCGTTAAAACTCGAGCGCTCGCCAGTGCCTATCGCCATTAATTTAGCTTTAGTTACATGAGCTGTTAGTATAAAGTTAGCCAACGTCGTGTTAGAAGGTTCTTCAGTTAAAGGAAATACGTAACTCCATTTGGAGTTTTTGTGACAACTTGCTTTGGATGTATCATTAGAATCTATAACTAAGAAAATTTTATTGCCAAGAGAAGTGTCTACCATTACCCTTTGAATTTCACCATTTTGAACCTCTCCCGCTAAAATTTTAGCCGAAAGTAAAAATACAACAAAAAAGAAGTACCATTTTATGTAAAAAAGCATAATCAGTCTTCGTATTAAATAAAAAATATCCCTTTAACTAACTTAGAACTTAGACAAGCCCATTTCGACTTGCTGTACCATCAATTTAGAATATGTATATACTTTCCAGTACAACTAGTGTCATTGTCATTTATGTAAAATCTAATATTTTTACCAGCAACTAGGCTCGTCATTAACATTGAATAGACTGCCTCATTGTTTTCAGTATTATTTTGCCAAGTAAGCCATCCTCCTTCTGGGCATGTAGTGCTTCCGACATCCAACTTAAACTTAATAACATCTGGCATATAGCTTGCCTCTAGTGTTACTACTTGACCTGTCAAAAACTCTAAAGAGAGCACTTTGCTACTAAAAAACACAACTATAGTAAAAAATAATACTTTCATGAACCCTACCTTGGCTTATTAAAATTTTTAGTTATGGTGTATATTACTACTCTCACAACTACCTGTTTATTAAATTATATTAACTTAAAACCTTATCAAACACAGGTAATAAATAGGTAAACTTAGCTAAAATATTTAGCTGGTAACACAAAAAAATTTAAAATACAGGGTGGGTGGCGTGGATATCTTTTTATAACTAAAAACTAGTACAGTTATCTAAGACCAAACATATTTTCCATTAATGATAATCATAAAAGACAAATAGAAAGACCTGACCCTATGACCTTATTCTTCTTATTGAGGTGTTAAATGACAAAACGTAAAAATAAAACTGAGGACTCCAATACATAATTATGGGAAGTCCATTAATCAAGTTAATAAACCTACGAAATAATCCAAACACTGACAATATGCGGATAAGAGTTATTCTGGCCTTTACACCCATTGACCCAAAATTTAACTTTCTTGCCAGCCATCTGAGCAGCCATCAACGTGGCATGAATTGTTGAGTAATTTTGATCTGTAGGCATAATCGCAAAATAATAGTTACTAGCACAACTATCAGGGTTGTTTTTTGACCCCATTTCAGTACTTATCAAATCAGGAACATGAACCATAGTCCAGCCATTGTTAACATACATTGATGTAATAACGCCTGAGCCAGTCCCGCCACTTGCATTGACAAAAGAAGAAAAAAGCATAGCACTTAAAATTAAATATTTATTCATAATCATCCTTAAATTAAAAACAAAGACGTATATTAAACCTTTTTATTCCTTTTATAAAATTTATTCTTAATTGATATGTGGGCTTATCTAAATATACCCCGTGAGTACATAAACTAACTCTATTACTAATTGTGTACCACTAACTTTGGTGGCCACTACACAACACTAAAGGGGACAATGCCTTACCGATCAGATAAAAGGCAGGCATAAAGAAAGACCTGTCCCTTTTAATAACAATAACAATAACAAGGCTTATGGTGCTGTGATTCGCTTTAAGCTTTTTTCCTATCTCTCGATAGCTGAAACCCTCGCGTAAGTAGGCCTCAATCTGATATCTTTGCCCTTCGATCAATTGCTTGTAACTCATGGTAACTACTCTTATTATTTTGGTCGTTACAGAGTATCACCAACTGGCAGTTGAACTCTTCTCACCGCTTAATCATTAGCGGTGCTCTTAATATCTGAATTTGGGCGTTAATTTATGAAAGAATATTTTTATCTTTACTAATTCTTGTACCCTTTTTATCTCACTTAGCTTCTATATATTGCAGTGGTAAAATTGAAAACTCATACTTTAATGAAAGTGGTGATGTGACGATAAAGGGAACTTGGCGTAAAAACTGGACACGAGTCTGCAACACTTCTGATAGTAATGTTGTAAATTGCTCATTATGGGCTTCGTATGTAGCAACAGCAGTAAAAGATAATCTCAGCGTTATTGTAAGCTACAGTGCAAATAATGATGAAACATGCTCCACTTTACCTACTTATAACAACGCCCCTAAACCAATTTATTTGATGATAAAGAATCCAGCTTTTGGCTAAAAAAAGCCCTTAACCTTTTTTCGCTAAATGAGTCACCAACAATTGAGATAGTCACTGCTTACCAAACTCACTATCTGTTGCTAAAACATAATCTCCATGCACCATTAGTATGACAATAACCAGCTTCTCTAGTTGGAGCCCCTCCAACCTGTACATAAAGTTTCAAGCCACGCTTAGAAGTCATCATTGTCCGAGTAATGGTAGTATTATCAATTACAAACGCAAATACGCTTCCAGCACCTGCAAATAAAACTTTATTATTATAAATGTAAACTCGTTCTATAAAGCCACTTCCTTTAGCAACATATAATTGAGAACTAAAGAATAATCAAATCGATATAAAAATCACACGTAACATCATTTCACCTAGCTATGCTTAAACCTTTAATGAACCCACATATTGTTTACTACAGGAACATCTTGCGTGCCTCCCCAAAATGGGGTGATGCTACAACCTGAATCATGAAAACCAACGCGTTTTCCTGACGCATAAGCAAATAAAGCCAGAGATAACATTTCATCTTTTGCCTTTGCTGTGGGTGGAATGTATACCCTGAAGGTAGACGTACATTGGTCAAGGTTGACTATGCCACCATTGATATAAATAGAGACCGCACCACTTTCATGCACAAACACTCTTTCGATAGATACTCCCCCACCATAAAGTGCGGTAATGTATTTAGCATAAGTAGGGGTAACTACTAAAAACAGCATTAAACATATTAATATCTTTTTCATTAAAATATCCTTATCAAAATAAATTATCACCAAACACTTCTTTAGAGTAAAAATAGGACTAGATTATTACGATACTCCTTACCTTTATTTTTAAAAAGCAAAAAGAAAGACCTGACCCTATGACCCTATTGTGGGCTTATCTAAATATACCCCGTGAGTGTATAAACTAACTCTATGTAGTGATCAACTAATTTTGGCCACAGGTTTAGAATCCTTGTATTTAATCTCAGATTCATTCGGCGCTAAACCAGCATTATAATGATGTGGTCTAACATTATTGTAATATCCGTTGATATAATCACTTACACTATATTTAGCGTCTTTAAAGTTTTCATATCCAACTTTTGGCACCCATTCCGTCTTAAAGCTTCTAAAAAATCGCTCCATTGGCGCATTATCCCAACAATTTCCGCGCCTACTCATACTTTGTTTGATTTTATAGCGCCATAAACGTTGGCGATATTTCAAACTTGTATAATGACTACCCTGGTCTGAATGGAAAATGAGTCCTGACGGTTTTCCTCTGCTTTCATACTCGAGTTCAAGCGCTTTTAACGTTAAATTAGTATCTGGTGACAACGATATTGCCCAACCAACCACTTTGCGAGCAAATAAATCAATAACGACGGCTAAATAAGCCCAGCGATTGCCTGTCCAAATATACGTCACATCACCGCACCACACGGTATCTGGCTCAACAACATCAAACTGTCTATCAAGCAGGTTTGGGATTTCAAGATGCTCATTACCACCCCTTTTATATTGATGTTGTGGTACTTGGCAGCTCTCTAGTTTTAGTTTAACCATTAGCTTAGCAGCGCGATAACGGCTTAATTCAAAATCGTTATTCGTTGCGATTGCCGCGATCGTTCGCGCCCCAGCTGAACCGCCACTCATTGCATGTATAACTTTAACTTCTGCTTCTAACCTTACTTGCTCTGGTGTCGATGTTGTATCCCGTATGGCCCAATATTTATAGCTGCTGCGATGCACATTGAATACGCTACACAACACGCTAATTGGGTAACGCTCTCGTTGATTTAACTTCTCAATTAACGAGAATTGTTCAGGGAGTCGGACATCAAGAGAGCGGTAGCCTTTTTTAATATATCCTTTTCTAATTCAATGCGTTGGATTTGCTTTTTAAGCTCACGAATTTCAATTTGTTCGGGTGTCATTGATGATGCTGTGGGTGTCTGGCCATTCCGTTCTTGCTTTAATTGAGTTACCCACTTACTTACAGTTGATTTACCAACACCCATAACCTTAGCTGCATCTTCTTGCGTGTAGCCTTGATCAACTACAAGCTGAGCTGTTTCTAATTTGATTGCCGCAGAATACGTTGCGCGTTTAAATATCGTCATTTTTTCACCCAAATTTGTATGCAAATAGCATAACATTTCTTTCTTAATGGGTGGCCAAATTAACTATGCCACTACAACAGGTTATTTCCATTTCATCCATTAAATAAGTCATTAGCCTATTAAATCTAAATTGCACGCATGAAAATGGCTGTATATTTGCAGTTTTAATTTCGTACTGAGTAGTTTAATTTTTATGCTAGTAGCTTTTCACAGTTACTGATATTTACCCGCCGCTTTCGCTTTAAGTTTTCACAATAACTTGCTTGTGAAGTGGGCCTGCCTACTGCGCCATGAAATACGCGCGTAAATTGGGTTGTAAGCTTTAACCAGTTTTCTGGAGATATATTCACCCTTTCTAGTAAAGGCAAGTGTGTACTTTCAATATACCCTCGCTTGTCTTCTCGTATACAACGTCCTGTTAATTCAACAAGTTCAAGGTACAATTTAAGCTCAAACGGCAGCCCTTTTGACATTATCTTACGTGGCATGCCTGCAAAGCACAGTAGTTGTTTTGGTTGTTTGCCATCCTTTGAGTACGCTAAACGCTGTTTGATGCTGGTATGGCCTGAATCCTCTGGAGTGTTAGCCATTTTAGCTCTAATAGGATTTAAATCTACATACGCCATACAGGCGGCAAGTGCGGCTTCATCTAATAATGCTTGAGACGTAAAGCACCCTCCCAGAATCGTCCTGTGCAGTTATCTTCTTTATTCGCTCTGCGCGCAATGTTTTCATTTAATAACCGCATAAACCAACTGATACTTGATAAGCGCTCTCGGTATTGCTTGAAAAAGATGAGTTCAACTTTACTTAGGGCTTCTCCCTGTATATATTTTTGCGTAAGTACAGTGCCTTTACAGAGTTTATGCCAGCGAATAACAATCGCTTTATCATTTAGCCTGTTTGCTTTCTTATCATCTACATACAGTACTAAATGGGTGTGATTACTCATTACGGCATAAGCACATACATCAATACAAAACATCTTGGCTAACTCAAGCAGTTTGTCTTCAACCCAGCCTCTACGATGCTCGTAAGATTGACCAGTAAAACGATCCTCGCCACATAAAAATGCACGACGAACACAACGTGATATACAGTGGTAATATTTTGTATCAACCAAACTTACCTGACGCTTTCTTGCGATTGCCATAAGACACCCTGCTTACTTTTTGCACTACATAAAGGCTAGCTTCTAACTTCGAAAAATGCAAAATTTAGAGTGGGTGTTTTGTTTATTGTTAGGTAATTATATTTTAAATTTAAAGTTAAAAAGTGCTGTTAATATAACAGCATCATAATAAAGCATTCACATTGCCATTAAAGCGCGATAGTAAAACCGGGTTAAACACTAGATCTGAAATAGTCACCACTCTCCATATCGGCAGTCTTTTTTATTACAGTACTCAAATTTTCCTGTTGTTTTGTCACCAACTAATGACCAATTAGCTGTAATTTCAACATCATTTTTTACATATTTAGTATTTGCCGAGCAATCAGGATACTCAGTAAATGCTATGCTAGAGTTATCAGTGCCTCCAATAATTCGTGAGTCATAATATTCAGTGCCATTATCACTTCTAGACCAAGATAATTCAGTTTGAGAGCCATCGTCGTTAAATAACTTCATACTACCATTCCAATAATTTGGAAGTTCAGATGAAATAATCAATTTTTTTGTTTTAGTCGTCGATCCAGCAGAAGTTACATATTTCGTCATCGTATATTGGGTATCAGTTTTCCAATTAGTTTCTATGCTCATAAGATGCCCGCCATAAATAGGCTTATTATAGTGACACTTATTATCAATAGCGTACTCTTCATTACATAATGCTAATTGCAAAAGAGGAAAAGCCGTTTGAAGTGAAGCAGCTGAAATTCCTATTCCTGCATATGCATACAACATTTTGTCTTTGACTGGAACTTCTTTCATTTTTTGATTAAAACCTTGTTTATAGGCAGTAAATGAATTTAGACCAACAAAAATATCTTCCTTTTGCTGTAGATTTTTTTTATCTTTTTCATCCTTAGCACCAACACAAGATTTACTAATGTTCTTATCCTGCAGTGATGCCGCATAACCATCAAGTGTAATCAAGGTTAAACTAAAGCCTAGCGCTGTTCTAAACTGTTTCATTATCTAATTCCCTTTAATAAAAGTGTCGTATTTAGTTTATTAAACACAATTGAAAAGTAAACATAATAACTAATTAAATAACGAGATCAAAAATTTAAACCTTTCAACTTGCCGAAAAATTTAGGTTGGGTGTCTTGTTTATTTTTTTGAGTTTATCTGCCACATAGCGTTGAGCTTCAACAGACTTAAGCTTAACTCGCTTAGCTCTCTCCCTTACCCTTACTTCGTAATACATTTGAGCTGGATGAGGGTAATAAGTTGGTACGTAATAATCATATTTATTACGCTTTAGCTCTCGGCTAATAGTGCTATGTGAGCGATTTAGTAATCGGCTCACCTCACGTATTGATTTTTTTTGGTAATGATACCACTCAAATAAACGACAACGTTCAAAGTTAGATAAATGTGAATATTGGGTACCCATGGCACACCTCCTGAACTTATAGTTTAGTAAAGGTGGTGCACTTCGACCTTGAATCTGGCGTTCGCCAAACTGCAATAATTAGGATGGGTGTCACTGTTATTTTGGCCCCTACGATGCTCGTAAGATTTGCCTGTAAAACGGTCTTCGCCACATAAAAATGCACGGCGTACGCAACGTGAAATACAGTGGTAGTACTTTGTATCAACCAAACTTACTTGACGCTTTCTTGCGATAGCCATAAGACACCCTGCTTTTTTTTTACACTAAATAAAACGTAGTCCTTAATTTAAAAAAGAGCAAAATTTAGGATGGGTGTCACTGTTAATTTTTTTTTGTATCAACCAAACTTACTTGACGCTTTCTTGCGATTGCCATAAGACACCCTGCTTGTTTTTTACACTAAATAAACGTAGTCCTTAATTTAAAAAAGAGCAAAATTTAGGATGGGTGTCACTGTTAATTTGTTGGTGAAACGAAAACAGTTTGGGGTCAAAGATGTAGTATTTTAGATAGACCAGATGACATTAATCTCAGAAAAAAAGTTGGGCATTGGGAAAGTGACTCTGTTGAATCTAGCGACAGAAAATGTGCGCTGAATGTGTTACTTGAACGAGTTTCTAGAGTGTGTCATATCACTAAATTATCATCTAAAAAAGCTCTAGCGACATCGAATGCAATATGTAAAAAACTATCTATTTACCCACCAAGTTCTTGTTTATCGATAACTTATGACAATGGCTCTGAAAATACAGAGTTTAAAAACAAAATTTAGGATGGGTGTCTTGTTTATTTCTTTTGTTTCCCTGTGAATACTATTTAAACTCATTCTTACCGTATTTACTTTTATGCTTATGATATATAAAAAAATGAACCAAAAGCATAAATGCGAAATATAGAATTCCAAATAAAACTCCCTTGTTAAATCCCTGCGACCACCAAATCATTCCACCAGTAAAAATTGAAACCCCAAAATGGGCTAATAATATTTGGGAATGTAATCTAAAGAAGTTCATTTAAATACTCACTCTAAAAAATCATCGTCAGGTTTAGTAGTCTCTTTAATACCAACGTTAACTCCTAAATCTGTTCCAGTTGTTATACCTGAAATCGTAGCAGAAGAAGTTTTCCCAACAAAAGAGCTATGTGTTGTACCAGCAACACTCGATAGCTAAAATAGACAGCCACTCTAATTGAACAAACAAAATGTTGCCATTAAATTTAATTTGTAGGTTAATAATAAATCTTTTATCGACAGGTTATTTTCATTTCATCCATCAAATAAGTCACTAGCGCTCTTAATCTAAATTGCAAGCATGAAAATAACTGCATGGTGCAGTTGTTATTTATTACTGAATAGTTTTACTGAGTAGTTTAAGTTTTATGCCAGTAGCTTTTCGCAGTCAAAATTTAGGATGGGTGTCACTGTTAATTATTTAGTACGGTGCCTTTACAGAGTTTATGCCAACGAATAATAATCGCTTTATCATTCAGCCTATTTGCTTTTTTATCATCAACATACAGTACTAAATGAGTATGGTTACTCATTACTGCATAAGCACATACATCAATACAAAATATCTTGGCTAACTCAAGCAGTTTGTCTTCAACCCAGCCTCTACGATGCTCGTAAGACTTGCCAGTAAAACGGTCCTCGCCACATAAAAATGCACGACGAACACAACGTGATATACAGTGGTAATATTTTGTATCAACCAAACTTACTTGACGCTTTCTTGCGATTGCCATAAGACACCCTGCTTGTTTTTTACACTAAATAAACGTAGTCCTTAATTTAAAAAAGAGCAAAATTTAGGATGGGTGTCACTGTTAATTTTCAATCTAATGGCAAACCAGGAGGATCAGGCATTGGATTCAAAAGGCTGTTTCTTAATCACTCTAGTAACAAATATTTGCCACCACAAATATTTACCCTAAACATATCATCTTCATTATTAAACGACAGCGCATCTTGCATATCACTGAATACTACAGTCACTTCGTTTTCCATTAAATCGAGGATTGACTCGAAATTGCTAAAGAATTCCTCAATAGAGAGCAAAACTGAAGGAAAGCTATAATCATGAATTGAAAATAGGAGTACCATTTCATTTGTTTTACTAACAACAAATTCACCAAATTTTTGCAACTCAACCTGATTTAATTCCTTACAAACCGCTTTTTTAGTAAGAGGACTCAAAACACTCCGAGTATCTCTAAATATTGCTTGCTTATATGCTTGGCCTTCAGAGTAAGAAACTAGCTGAACTGTATCTTCCAACGATAGCCCTTCAAAAAAAGCCATAAAGCGCTCTTGTTGATGAGTTATCTCACGCTGCTTAAAAAGCGCGGCTTTCTTAATTTCTCGTTTGAACTTTAGAGCGGTTTTTTCGGATGTAGTCATTACTTAATATCTTCTTTAACTTTATGTTCATTCTTTATTCTTGGTTGACCATTTCTACCGGGCTGTTCACCTTGTTTAAGATTTCCGACATCAATAGCAGGTTTATGATCGGTAGTATTATTACCACGATCTTTAGAACCGTCTTGAATTCCTATATCAGTTTTACCATCCATTCCAACTTTTGTTTGCCCTCTAAGGTTTACTTCGCCATGAGTATTAGCCTGAACATTACTTGAAGGTTGGCTTGTTGCAACTCTTGGATCACTTTTTTCTCTTTGAGCGGCTCTCGAAGCCCTTCTTTTTGCCCTTGAAATTGTTTTGGGTTTGATACCTTGAGCCAACTGAGCTTGTTCATCAGTCCAAACCCCTGTACCGACTAGAATTGCTGCTGCTATTGCTGCTCCACCATCACCATCACGATTTCTTCTCGGTGATTCTCCATCAGGGTCGATGTATTTAAAGGGATTGTTGTATGCATAATTATATCGATTAAATCCATGAACATTTTCACCGCGAGAGATATGCCCCATCATATCAACAGGATCATTAGAATAGAAACGACCTATAACTGGATCATAGTATCGTGCCTGCATATAACTCAACCCTAAGTCGGTGTCGAATTTATGCCCTGTGTACCCTACATCATCTTTGGGGGCTTCTATCGATTCACCAAATGGACGAGCATGCTGTCGACTTTCACTCACTGTTTGCGGTGTTACATTACCATATTTAGCAATCAGTTTTTTACCTAAGTAAATATAGTCAGTGCCGCTGCCTGTTATGGTGTTGCCTTTTTCTCTGTACAGCAATGTACCATCTTGGCTGTACATTGAATAGCTAGTGCCATTATCATCAGTTTGTTTTACACGGCGGTTATGCGCATCGTATAAATAGCTGTTGCCTTTGGCTGAAGTAAGCTGATTAGCGCGGTTAAAGCTCAGTGAGTATGCGCCATTATTAGTGATGTTACCTCGGGTATCGTAACCTATTGAGCCATATCGTCCGCTTACGCCGGTTACTTTGGATAACCGATTTTTAGCGTAGTCGTAGGTGTAATTGAGTGTTTTACCCTTATTTTTATAGTACGTAATGTTACCGAGCCCATCGTAGCGCATTTCACTCGACCCAATACCTGCCGCCCCAGTGGTACTGGTTAAGCGGTCAAGGTCGTCATACTGTAAGTTAGTTAGACTATAGGCGCTGTTTTGGCTATCAATAATCGACGTTACATTTGCATTATTGTCGTAATCATAGGTTAAAGCCATAACAGTACTAGGTATATTACTGCCAGCTGGGCCTGTGTCTTTAAGTTGTTTTGGTAGTAGGCTATCTGCATATAGTGCTGTTTGATGCTTAACACCATTACCATACGTAAACGAACTCAGTGTACCATTAGCATAGTAGCTTGCACTTTTCGCAAAACTTAAATCAACATTTCCACTTTTATACACTTGTGCTTCTGTTGGCTCACCAAAGCCATTGGGTTTGAAGTTTACAATAGTTCCATCTGGGTAACCTAACTGTTCACGCTGTTGCAAAGCATTGTATTTATAATTAAGCATTAGAGGTAGTTCATTACCCACAAATAGCTGCTCTTCTTCGAGGCGATTTTGGTTGTTGTACTCATAACGATGAATTACATTACCAGCTGTTAAGGTTTTAACGTTCCCGTTGTTATCGCGCTCGTAGCTCACATCGCCTGAAGCATCTGGGTAGTTAACATGTTTAAGGCTGCCTAAATTGTCATATGTATAATAAGTACTGCCACTCGGCGCTGTACTTGTGCATTGTGTATTAGCAACGCCATCTTGGCTCCAGATGAGTTCACCTAGTTCGTTATGCTTATAAAGAGTATTGCCTACATCCGGTCGTGCAGTTAAACATAACTGTTTACTATTGTCGTAATAACGACGCTCAGTAACACTCGTTGAATTTCCATACTGGTTAGCACCAGCTTGTGTAATAGAATGTGTTAAACCAAATATATCAATATCTAATGTGGTGGTTACATTCTCAGGCGATTCTATTTTTACTGCACGTGAGTAACTTGGTGAACCAAAGGCCTGATAGGTTGTAGTTGTTACGTGACCTTTTGCATCCGTTACTTCTATACGGTTACCAGATAAATAGGCGTAATTAATGGTGCCTAATCCACTTGTCGTAATACTTTGCTGTCGACCTAGTGAGTCATAGACGGTTGTAGTGCCTTTATTTTCACTTATATTTTCGCTTGCATAAGATTGGAACGTTGGTTGATTCAAATAGTTATATTCGAAACGCTGATAACGGGTACTATTTGCTGCAGAGCTATTGACTAAATCTTGGCTTTTTGTTTTTGTCAGTCGCAGTAAGTTGTCATAGTACTCCGTGGTTTTAAATACAGCGTTACCTGTACATGCTGTCCGTGAACTATTTAACGTACACGTTGACGCAGTGCGGGTATTGGTATCGTTATCCCAAGTATATAACGTGTCGTACCAGTTGCCATTAGCCGCATCATTTGTTAAATCTACGGATTTAATACGACCCATGTCATCATAGGTGTAATTAGTTGATACGCCATTATAATCGGTTGTACGAGTTACCCACCCGTTATTATCAACTACCCTACCCGCACTCATGCTTCCTGTGGTTGACCTATTTGGCACCGTTATTACCTGCGGTAAACCGCGCTTGTAGTTTGCATATTCAATAAAACGCTTACCAGTGCCTACTGAACGATTTGAATTAAACTCTATTCGCTCAACATTGCCTTGTGCGGTGTAATCAGTGAAAGTACGTTGTAGTTGACCAAATAGGTACACTTTTGACGGTAATTGTTGGTTTGAAAAGTAACTATTCGAAAAAGCATTGTACTGAATGCGTTTAGTTTCTATATAGTTTTGATCATCGCTTGATACTTGGGTGATGGTAGGTAAATTTAAAATCCAATTTAAAGTGTCATGCTGGTAAAACTGCTTTTTATAAAAAGTACCCGATGGCCCTGCTAGAACAACTTGCTCAGGTGCATCATAAATATTATAGATATAACTTTTAGTAAAGCTGTCACTGTTAACATGTTTAGTAACTCTTTTGTCCTTTACGATATAAGATAAAGTGTCTGTATTCGTGGTTAAAATTGGATCGACAATACCACTGTTACCTTTAAAACTACTCTTCCAATATTGAGTCAATGTTTTTTGATTTATTTCTCCATTTGGGCCATGTTCGACCTGAGCTATAACCTGCCCTTCAGTTTCATCCCAGCGTTTACTAATATAGCTGTTAATATAACTATTATTCGGCGCTGTGACCTTGAGTACCCTTAAGTCATAAGCAGATAGCCCCAAACCACTTGGGATAGAGGAACAATCACTTTTAGTATTACAAGTAACTTCTTTAGTGTTTCCAATAATTGCAATACCACGTCTGAAACTACTAACTTCTGAACTACTTAAACCTGCAGAACTAAAGTGTGAATAATTATTACTGTAGGCATATGTCCAAACATATTGTTCATCATTAATATCTATTGATTTACTTGAAATTGCTAAATTAGCATAGCAAGCATTATAGTTTATAGGCTTGCCTTGACGAGTATGACGCTGACTTTTTGCCGGGACTTCCGTTCGTCCGTGTACGGTCAATTTGTAGTTAAAACTTATGTTGGCGCCGTTAGGATGTTTTACTTTAAGGGAGCTTTCTGGGCCATATAGCGGAGTAGTGTGGCTATATATACAGCTTTCTACATTAAAATTTGGTTTTACATATATCTTGCTCGCGTAGTTTATAAACTCAGGAAAATCATACTTCCAACTTTGGCCTGTTGGAAGTATGACGTCTGTTAAGTTATGGTTTTGATTTGCATACTTTTCTTCATATAAATACTCCCAAACCCGCTCTTGGCTTGTTATTTTATTTATGCGTCCCGATGATTCATATGAAAACGAAACGAGGTCTTCGCTATGGGCTGAGCCAGAAGGTTGGTATGTGATTTTTTCCAATTTACTACCATCAAATATATAATGCAGCGTATTGCCAAACTTATCTTCAACTTTTGTTGCAACGTAAGCAAGTTTACTACGTTGTGCAGGTTTTGTTTTTACAAGTGGTAACCCCAATTTTTCGATACGATGACCTAAAGTATAAATTAAGCCTTCACTCGTTTTTACAATAAAATACTCATTACCATTTTCACTACGACAGTTTATTGATGCATTGAGCTTGGTTCGGTAACGATGCTGGCCAGAACCACCTAATAATTTCCCACTAGCACCAGGTATAATCACATCGGCTCCGTTCCAATATTCATGCTGCTCATAAACATCACCATAAAATGAAATGGGGCCAGGAGATAAAGCACTTGAACAAGCTGTACTAGAATAATAATTATTGCTATAGCGAGTGCTGCCTTTTAAGTAAGTAGCTTCTATTTTTGGTAACTCGAGCTCCCAATCACCGAACTGAGCTGAGGATTTATCATTTTTACCTGTAAGCCTGTTATATGTCCGTGTAATATTTAGAGGGATCTGTGAGTTCGTTTTAATACTTAAGTCAGTGACAGTAAATGAGAGTGAACCATCAGCCAGTGAAATACTTTCACCAGCTAAATTACTTGTAAGCGCCTCAACCTCTCGCTTGACGGCAAAACGCTCTAAATTATACTCAGATGGAGGCGCTATTAACTCAACATCACCTCCACCCGGAGGCTGTGCCGCTAAAGTAAACAGCGGAGCTAATAACATTGTTGATAAATAATAAGTAAAATTTTTCATTATTGCTCTCCCTGAGATTCAGCCACTGGACTACCAAGTAAATCCGTATGTATAAATATTATTCGCTTCCCTAAAGCCACACTTAAGCTCCAAGTCCCCGTGTTACTGCACGTGGTATAAGTACATGCCATAATTCTTATGTTTGAAATATTGCTAGGGAGTGGTGAAAATACTGTTGTATTAGCACTTACTTCTCTGAGTAAAATCCAATTACCGTTGTCGTCATACCCTTCGATACGATATTTACTTGCATGTAAAATATTATCCCAACTTACGATTACATCTGAGCCAGACTTTAATAAACTGACATTAGTTGGTTGGCTAAATTTTTCGGTAGGTATAAAGGGAATTATTATAAAATTATCCCCGTTGCCAATTGGGATCCAAGTTGTTTCTGCTTTTAATGTGCCTGAAATAAGTAACATTAATATTATTAGTTTTTTCATAAAAACTCGCTATTGTATTTTGGGGAATTCTTTATATTATCAAAAGGGTATACGCGTTATTTTTCTATACACATTAGGGCTAGAGCCCCAAGCATCACAATTACCGACATCATTATATAAAAGTGTAATTTCTTGCATTGAAATCTTTGCAGTTAGCATTGTGCTATACATTCTATTTCTAGATTCGGCTGCATACGAAGCAGGGACAATGAAGTATTCTTTATTGCTACAAGATGCGACTGAGGCACCATT
The DNA here is from genome assembly GCF_011378815.1 of Pseudoalteromonas sp. 31A1. NCBI lineage: Bacteria > Pseudomonadati > Pseudomonadota > Gammaproteobacteria > Alteromonadales > Pseudoalteromonadaceae > Pseudoalteromonas > Pseudoalteromonas sp. 31A1. The sequence goes on from NZ_WTKY01000009.1 coordinate 75,261, forward strand.
ATTATTTTTTAGTTTTACTAAAATTTGGTTATGAGAATATAAAGTTAGGGTTTCGACTAGGCCCCCTGAACTTATCCAAGCAGCATTTGCTTTATTTGTAGTAGTCAGCAAGAGTAGAAGACAAAGAATTAGCATGCGTGTCATTTGCTTACTATCACCCATTTGAAATTTGCTAGCGAGATGAGTAAGTGAAGCTTGAAAACAATAGTATAATTAAATATACTGTTAATCACATTATTCATAAGAACATTCCCTTAATAATATTATGTATTTTATGCAAAACTTTATATTTTACATATTCCTCTGTTTTTTATATAAAAAGCCACTTTATCTATTATAATTTCATTAGCATAATTTTTTTTATCTTTGAGCTTTATAAACTCGTAACTTTCCTCACTTTTAGCATTAATAATACATTGTTTGCCTGTAGAAAAAGTGATAACACCATTTATAAGTAAAATAACAAACTCGTCGCTACCTTTTTGTTTAAATTTAATTTCCTCCAAGTCAATATTTTTAATAACATTAACTTCTAAGGAATTATAAGCGTTAACAGCTTTTTTTATTTCGGCTCGCAATCTGTGTTTATCATTTTTAGATTGAATATCTTTGCCAATGCCTATATCAATTGCCGCACCGATAGCAATACCTGTTGGCCCTATAGCCCCCATTAAAGCAGCACTTGCAGCTAAGCCTTTACCAGAATAAATTGTATGTTCTGGTAACTTTACAGTTACATTACTATTTAAATCAGTATTGACACAACCAAGAAGGTTAATAATGATAAGGAAAAATATTACAAGTCTATAGTTCATAAAATTAGCCATATGTATGTGCAAATATCACTTTATTCATGCATGGTATAATGAATTCTACAGCGATTTTCAATCTTAGAATTAACATCATATACTTGAAAACAAATACGCTGATTAGATGCTTTGGCTGCAAGAATTAAACTGTAGATAAACTGTTTATTAGTGGCATTATGATTTAAATAAAACCCCCCAGGGCATTGGCTTGGGTTGTTTTTTAGTTCAGCCCAAACACCGTAAGTATCTGATCCATTAGCCCATACACGTATTCGCTTTACCTCATCACAAAAATTTTTCGCCGCAGCAAAAGAATCAGCTGAAAGCAAAGCTAAAATAAGAAGTAATTTTTTCATAGTTATCCTGCAATTTTTATTGTTACGATCCTAGCCTAAAATGATATAGCCCATGATCTTTATATAAATCTACCCACGACCCCTTCGAACAGGATGGATTTGTGTCTATGTTGAACCATAAAGTAACTGTATTGTCGCTTGCTTTAGCAACTAATAAAGAACTATAAAGTGCTTTACAAAACTCAGCGTCATTAGCTCCTTCTGCCGGAGATAAATCACACAACTTTGCACTTGAAGCTAAACCTGAAAAAGTTGAATATAAAACCCCATGCATATTAATTTGTATATCCTTTACCTTTCCGCTGCAAGAATGATTAGCCTTTGCATTAAAAACCATAAAGGTTGTGAGTAAAAAATAATTTTTTTAACATTTCAATTCCAGAACAAAACCTGCATCTTAATTATTTATAAATATTAACATATGTTACCAGCCAAATAAATTACCTTTATAAAAATATATATTTAAAAAATCACTCTATCAGGGTTCAATACTAAGGTAGTAAATCGATTCTCGTTATTTTAGTCTTAGAGTTACTCCAAACATCAACATAACCATTTACTGGTGATTCTGAATGCATTGCAGCTAACAAGCCAGAGTATATTTGTGAAAAAAATTGATGCTCTTTTGGTAGTATGTATTCCGCTTTACTATCACAATTCTCAGAGTGAGATGGCACACCTGAAAAATAAACATACAAATTACCAGAGTCATTAAAAATCATTTTAACTACTTTTCTTTCTCCAATTGAGGAGTTACATAAAGCAGCTGATGTATAAAAAAGACAAATTAATAGAAAAAATTTTAACATTAAAAAACCTTAAAAATATTTATTTTGATTAGACTATCAACTAATAGTTAATCTATTATATGTAAATGCTTAAAAACACGAGTTGAATTATAGGTCAGCCATCATAAGTACCTTGCACAGATTTACCCGCGACATAAGCCATCAACTGTAGAGAATAAGTTTTCTCATAATTAACATCGCTGACTTAAGGACAATTGAATCGGTGCGAAAACAGTCATTAGCATTATTTTTCAGCCCCTCTGAATAAAGATAAGACCCAGCAGTTTCAGATGAAAAACCAGTGAGTTCTTTCTTTACAAGCTAATCACCAGCAAGAAATGCTGCTAATCACAAAACATAAAATAAAAAGATCACAAGCCTCTACATAGGTTTGGTAATTATTACGAATTACTTTGCTTCAAGTATAATAAGTTGTATGTAACACTCTTTAGAGCTTAGGCTACTCCAATCTTTATTATGATCTGCATAAATTCTCACCTTTGAATTACTATGATACGCGGCTAAAGCGGTACTATAAACAGATCCGTTTTTATCATTAACAGCATCAATCCAAAAGCCACCAGGGCAATGATCTATCGTATTTTGACTAGGTGTTTTCAAAGATATTTTAATTACACCTCCCGTATAGTCTCCCCAAACAAATATTTGAGATATTTGGTGATAACTACCTGTATCCATAGCTTTTGCATAAAAACTACTAAATAAAACGGTTAATATTAAAAACATTCTTTTCACTATTTTCACTCCTTAATTTTATGATAAATTTAGCCAACCCTATGAACACGAATATAGCTATGTGCGCAATCACCTTTAGAGTCGTACCCTATATTAATATTTTCTTTAGACGCTTTTGCTAACAATAAGCGAGAGAGCAATTGATTACGACGGTTTTCAGGGACACTTGAACTTATTACAAAATAAGTAGGTTTACAGCTTTCATGTGTTGTGGGTTGATTTTTAAACCTAAAATAAATTGCATCATGGTCTGCATAAACATAAACACTTTCTATCTCACCACTAATATTATTATTGTAAGCTGCAATTGCTTTAAAAGAGCATAATATTAACAGTGTAGTTATTATTTTTAACTTCATTTTTAATACCTTTTATTTTTGTTATCTTGACACTTCTTGCAAACCGCTAATAATGCAGGTTGAATGAGTCCTATCTATTACGTATCTTAGTTTTTTATCTCTTGCTTTAGCAGACAAAGCGTATGCATACATAGCTTTATTAAACTCTGTACCATTCATGTTTATTTGCGCACGAGAGTAAGTACAGTGTTTAGGAAACTGTTTAGATGTAATATAAGCTACACCGTTATTAAGGTTTAAGTTCCAATTAATAAGCTCTGCTGGCCAATACCGTTCTGCATTGGCAAGTGAACTAAATAGTAAGGTGAATATAAAAAACTTAATTTTCATTTCTGTATTCCGAATAAATGTAAGCTAAAATTCACTTTCTTGTAGAGCAAGAAAGTCTATTTCACATGTATTACTTTCAGAAAACAAACGGATTTTTTTACCTGAAAAATAAGCAGCGGTAGCCATACTAAACATTCTATTAATAGTGTTAGCGTCGTGCATAGTGGTAGTTATAGTTCCATAAAACCTGCCATTTTCTTTACATGCAGAATTTATTAAAGTGGCAGAAGTCTCCAAATAAATTTTTATACTTTTATTTGAATTAAAATCGTACTCTTTAATACTATCAACTTTCCCAAGACCAATGTTATCGCCTTTAGCTATAAAGCTAGTAATCAATACCAAAAAACTTAAAAAGATCTTCATTGTGCTTCCTTATATTTATTATTAATTTATCTTTGGACAATAAAACGATTAACTACAGCAGCACAGCTTTTTGGCTGACTTGAATCGTACGTCATAAATATTTTCTTTTTACTCATATACGCAGCTATTAATACACTTGCTTTAATATTGTAATTTTTATCGGTTAACGGTAGATAAAACCGTTTCCCTCCTTCACAAGAAGATACCGTAGTATCTGCATGCGTTGTAAAGAAGATTAAACCGCTATCAGCGGGATATAACTGCGTAACTTCTACATAGGGTGAACTTTTCCAAGATGCATATAAGTTAAATGAGCATAATAATACGCCCAAAATAAATAATTTTTTTTCAAAACTAAACCTCTAATTTAATACTAACAAAGTAGCTTTTAACTTATCTCTCATGTGGATCTATTTGATTGACCTGACAAAAACCAGTATTTCCAGGGTCAGTGTACACAGTAATTTTGCGCTTTAGGGTCCATGCTGTCATCAACATAGAAATCATTGCCGTATTTTCTTGTTTTACATGCATCCATGATTGCCCACTTTTACATGTTAGTGGTACTTCGCTGTTTCCTACCATTACAAGTAAACCTGTTCGTATACTAGTGACATTTGTGATTTCTCCAGTTACGTGCCCGTTACCTATAGTAGCAAATGACGCAGGAGAGCATAGCGCTAAGCACAATGTTAAACGTGTTATTAACACCTTAATTTCCTTTTTTAATTTAAGTAATTGTTATTATTAAGTAAAGCACCGAACATTTGCATTTTTCGCACTACCCTAGCCTTTACAGCTACTAGGAACGTCAGGACCACCAAACCATACTTTGCCCATATCAGCTTGAGTCGACTTGGCATATGAAAGCATTACCTATAAGTTTAAGCGCTGCTTGTATAACCGGTAACGGGTACTGTCAATTTATACTCTGGGTTAAAAATAAATACAGATTAGTTCATTGAGGTAAGCTTTAGCATTAATTTATCGGGGGCATGTAAGGTAACGTTTTCAACTTTACCAGTACAGGTTAGAGCGCCTGCGTAACTGGTAGCTAACAAAAGTAATAATGGAATTATAAATGGGTTTAGTAATTTCAACTCAATGTCCTTATAAATTATGTACCTAATTAAAATTTTATTTTATTTTATTATAAAAACCTCGTTAATGAAATGTAAAAAACTTTATAAACATCTCTTTTAGTAAATTATTTTTAAAATCACTCATAATTTCGCCACTTTAGTCCTATATTTCCAAAATAACTGCTATGTGAAATTTTATTCTATTCCGCCATAAACAGACGCATCAATTACGTGGTAAATTTCCACCACTTTTATCGGCTGATGCTTGCTTTAACTTATAGCGATAAATGACCATTTCCTATATGCCCCGCTTGTCTTCAAGTACACAACGCATTGCTAATTTAACAACTTTTGGATATTTACAGGCCAAAATAGAGGCGTTTTTATGTAACTTGACATTACATACCCGCAAAACGCAATAATTTTTGAGTTGTTTACCCACTTTGACAAATGTAAGTAACTGTTGAACACTCTTAGGATCAAGTTCTTCTGGGGTGTCATTAATTTTAGTTTTAGTGGGCTTCAATCCACATACGCTATAAAGGCTGCAAGTGTGGCCTCACCTATAAGTAGACAATAAAACTGACACACTATAATTATCACCCGCTAGCAATTTTCACTGCTACTTACGTCACTTCGTGAAAAGTTGGTGTAACAAGTAGGATTAGGTTCAGGAATTGGGGGCACTCAAGTATAAAGATTTGTAGTCACCTCAAGCCTTAGGCGCAGGTCTTTCTTTTTGACACTATTTTACTTACACGAGAATAGTGCAATTGAAAATACTCTCCAATCTCTTTCAAAGTATAGCCGCCTGTTGCATACGCAGCCCTTATTGCGTCATCGCGGTTATTACTCTGCTTCTTATATTGTTCTAAAGGTAAAGCTCGCGCCCTTCTTTGTTTTTTCGGAACCTCGGATAAGTCACCTTCCTGCAATTTCAATAATTCTAGGTGCTCTTTTACAAAATCATCACTCCCTAAAAACACCTGGTTTGATATATTTCTCCAAGGGTTAACTCCCTTTCCTTGCTCTACAAACTGCGCAAATTTACGTCTTGCAATGGCTTTATACTTACTAAATTGAAGCAACATTGTATGTATGGCTAACCAAACAGGGGCTTCTGTTTCTCCCATTACAATGGGCCAACTGCTCCAAGGCCATTCCGATAAATTATCAACCATGTGTGCTCTAATTGGATTTAAAATAATATATCGGCTTAACTCTAATAGGTAGGCGTCTTTATCGACCAAAATCGCTTTATAGCGTCCTTGAAATAAGTGCCCCACACGTCGATGCTTTCTATTAAACCATTGCGTGTATACCCCATTTAATTGGCGCATTCCTTTACTTAAATTAGCATCTGGCGTTTCAACCAATAAGTGATAATGATTGGTCATTAAGCAATATGAATGAATTACCCAGTTATACCGTTCGCAAACTTCGCTCAAGATTTGTAAAAAACCGTCAAAGTCTGTCTCATCTAAAAAAATAGACTTTCGTTCATTTCCTCGCGATGTGACATGATACAAAGCACCAGCAAACTCCAACCTTAGTGGCCTAGCCATTTTTAACCCAGTCAAAAAATAATTGATGACTTAAAGCTTAGTCCTACTAAGTAAAAAGGCAAAAAGAAAGACCTGACCCCACTATTTTCTACGACCCCATTGTTTTGCTAATTTGCTGCCCATTAATTTTTCGAAATCAATCCCAGTTTTCAATTTCAAAAAAACGATTAGTCAAAATCTTTTGTGACATATTGTCCAGTTCACCTTGTGTTGGAATGTCAGAAAACTCCACGCCTTTGAATTTTTCGTTATCAGTTAAAAATTTCCTTGAAAAATTTTCTAGCTTATTTAAGAAAATCTCTAATTCATTTTTGCTATCTAGCATACCTATAATTGTAGTGTTTTTAACAATGCCAGCAATATCTTTCCCATAAAGAAACTCGCACTCAATGTTTGTAGAGTTTTCTATCGTTGCAGTTACACTGGGCTTAGATTTTGTACTTAATATTTCAAACTGTTTAAGCCAATATTTGGCATCCCTATAATTAATATCTGCCACGAGTGCCTGCTTCATAGAAGATGTATTATAAATTAATCTTGCCTCATTAGTATTGGCAGCAATTGCCGTGAAAGCATACTTTGAACTTCCAGAAGAAGCGGTTTTGACTACAAAAAACTCTCTTGGATTAAACCCAAGGTTATCAATTGCAGCTTTAGTATTTTGAACACTATAAAAAGCTTCTAGCCAATTAAGAGAACATGTTTGCTCTATATCATTTGGCTTCAAAAAGCTTTTTGCAAAAATAGTTGATAGCGATAACACTATCAACATACCAATTAAAATTACTGATTTTTTCATTAGCAACCTACCACGCATTGGCCCACATAATGAGTTCTTTGATACCTTAACCTCATTTGGTTACGAATTAAATTAGTATGACGCACTGCATAAGCTTCACCAGTCAAACCTCCACCTCTCGGATCTCCTATTCGAGTTACACCACCTGAACTAAACATAGTTGATGCAGCATTTTTCCATGCATGGTGTAATTCATGACCAAGAGCTAAAGTTGAACTTTCACCACTAACATTTACAGGTTTTCTAAAACGTAATCCTCGAAATGGTTCTGAATGTAAAGGGTCAAAGTGTATTGTAGAATCATTGCTAAAATGACTACCTACTGTTTTGAATGTATTTCTTCCATACTCAAATGTTATTTCAGCATCAGTGCCAGCTATCCCTTCCAGCATATTAGCACCAGCATCAGTACCAGCTAGCTCCGATAAGCTGCCCGCAACTTGATCCGCATAACCTTCTGGACCGACTGTGTTATAAGTGAATTCCGACTCCCCAACAGTTAAACTACCAGATTGCTCTACTACTCTATTAGCTTCACCACTTCCACCATTACCAAAATTATTTGTCTTAGACCAATCTGTATTTATTGCAACAACAAACGCAGCACTAACCGCACCATTAGCAAATTTACCACCTGTTAGTTTTGATATCGTTCCACCTACAACTGCTGCGGTTACAACTTTACCAAATCCTTGACCGTAGCCACCTCCAATAGCAGAACCTAGTCCAGCAGACCAGAAACCGTGCCCAAACTTACCTCCTTGTACTTTACCTGCAATACCACCAGCAAGCCCATTGGCAAAAAAGGCTCCTATCCCTTCCCCTACGCCAGCTCCAATTCCGGCAGTAAAGGCACCTACTAATGCTCCCGTTAAAATATTTCCTCCATTCAGTGCAGCACCAGTTGCTCCCGCAGCCCCCCCTATTGCTGCCCACATAGCAGCGGTGCATGTTCCAGCACAATAATAAGATGCAACAGCCACTATGATGACGCTAGCAAATTTCTTAACGCCTTTCCAAAGCTTGCTAAAGAAATACCCACTTGGATCGGTATAGCTCAACGGGTTATTCAACACATAACTATAACGATTATAGTTTTGGCTATTCGTTGGTGCTTGAATATGCGGATCAGCCTGCAAAAACCTGCCCAATGTAGCATCATAAATACGGCCACCCATATGAATAATACCTAAATCGCTCAGCTCTTTATGCCCAGTATACCCTTTACTTTCAGCAGGGCTTTGTTGCGATAGTAGCGTTTGTAAACTGCTTGAAGTGCTAAAACGGTTTTGTTTGCCCCAGGCATCGTAATTTATATGCTGCACTACCGCGCCACTGGCATTGGTAATTGACGTGGTTGAACCTAAATGGTCTTTATGTAAGTAAAAAGTATCGTTATTACCGTTAGAGCGGTCTGTTACAACAACATTACCAACGTAATATTTATGCTCAGTTATACCATTACTGCCTTTAATACGTTCGTATAGCCCTTTTACATAAAGTGTATGAGTTGTACCATTGCTGCGTTTGTCTGTGCGGCTGTATAAATTACGATTATGGTCGTAAGCCATGTCGGTATAAATACCGCCTTTAGTAATTCGTGTAGGTTTATCGTACGCGCTATAAGTAAAGGTACGCGAGCCATCTGAAAGTACATTTCCTCGGTTATCGTAACTGCTGGAATTGCTAAAGTCGTATATCACTGTCCCTGCGCCATTTGCCCCGCTAGTTACTTTTAATACACGGTTTTTAATGCTGCTGTGGTAAGTGTAATGCCCTGCACCTTGCTTATATTTAAAATTACCCAGTGCATCGTAATCATAATTTTTATATATACCGCCACTACTTTCGTTACATGTAGTGGTACTTACTTGGGTACGGCTCCAATCAAGTCTATTTAAGCTATCGTATCCAAAGCTTTCGCAGTAATCATGCGCTGAGCCACCTAACGCAAAGTTATGTTTACGCTCTGTTAGGTTACCAACTTCATCAAACTTAAAGCTTTGGTTGTGTAACATGCTACTGCCTTTGGTAAGCGACATGCTATCAATATAACCACTGGTTGTTTTATAGCCTTTAGTTTGCTTTACGCCGTTGGCATAACGCACGTCAGTTATATTACCGCGTGCATCCATTGCTTTTACTTCTTGGTATACTTTTCCAAAATCGCGATGGTTGGGGGTTACATTAGTCAGCTTTGTTGCCATGCCATAGTTGTTATAGCCATGCTCAACAGTAAATCCATTTGCTGGGTATTGTGTGTATTTAACGCGATTATATTCATCGTACATCAGTTGACTGTAAAAAATTTCACCGTCAATAAGAGTTTCTGTTTCAGCTAATTTATTATTGTTACCGTAGGTGTATGTTTCTTGGTAATTAGGTTGCGTTGGCCAATTACTGCTACACGTGTTGGTGTTTTGATTCGCGCCTTTTTTATAGGCAACGCGACTCAATGCGCCTTTTAATTGCGAGTCGTATTCCCAACAGGTTAAACCGTCTACGTCAAGTCTTGCAATTTTACGGCCTAATTCATCATAGCGCATAGCAAGCGTTTGGTTACTGCTGTTAGTTTGCGTAACTAGCTCGCCAAAGTCGTTATATGTATAGCGCCATGTACCTTTATCAAGGTCGGTCATACTTGTTTTGCGACCATATTTATCTACTACTAGCGTTACTTGTGTATGGCTAAACGTATTGCCGTTGTATACTTTAGTTGTAAGTAAATCGTTGTTGGCACTATAGGTATAGGCTAATTTAGTGAGCGTTTCACCCTCTGCGCTTAAGCTTTGCACCAATACTTTTTGGCCCACAAAGTTAGTCGTTACTATTTGTTTGTTGCCTTTTTCGTCGGTAGTTGTGGTTGTTAGTCCATCGTATTCACGGGTTACGGTGTCACCCGTTGGTTTTAACTCGTTGTCAACTCGGCCCAGTTTATCGTAGCTAAACGTTGTTTTATAACTTGATGCACTGCCACTGCCGGGCTCCGAGACCCATTTAGCTCGGCCTTGTTCATCGTAATCTTTTTCTACAACCTGCCAGCTACCGCTCAGTAAACGTTTTTTAGTTACAAGCTCACGCCCCCATGCATCAAGGTATGTATGGGTTTCTGGCATGCCAGATGCCGCACTAATTATTCGTTGAAATGCCCCTGCAACACCACAAGATACACTACTACATAAACGTGTGTATGTTGCTGACTGTAATGTAGGTGATTGACTACCCGTGCTTGATAGTGTTTTAGTTGGCGTACCAAAATAATTATACTCTTTTGTAACTTTACCGCCGTTCTCGCCCTCAACCTGAGTGGCTAATATTATACCTTTAGGTAATTGGGTGAAACTTGTGCCTGAAGTAGTCGTTTTATATCTACTTGTTGTTGTAAATCCTTTTAAATTAGTCGAGCTAACCACTAAACGGCCTCGACTATCGTATTGCATTGATGTTGAGCGAGAACTAGACACATTCCCTGTTGAATTATTTGTAACAAACGTACTACTGTTTTTATTACCCCATTGGTCGTAGCCATGCGTGGTTGTTCCAAAGGCCGTAGTTTCTGTTTTTAATAGTTTATCGCTATTATAGGTAAAACTCGCATTGTTAACTATGCTTCCAGCAGTACCGTTAACCGGAGCAGTGACCCCACCTATTTTGAGTGTTTTACTTACTCGAGAGGTTGCCAATCGGCCCATTTTTTTATCAACACTCGAACTGCCGTATGTGTTTTCTGTAATAACAGACAATACATTTGATGTTGATACTGCGCCAGACGCTTTGTTGTCTGTTGTGTTTGTAATTGTTTCTGCGTTACCGTAAAAATCATATTCGTTTTCGGTAATACTTCTTGTGGCTACGCTACTGGCAGTTAGCTCTTTGTTTAGTGCATAGCTAACCTCAGTCGATTTTTCAATGTAAGCTTGGATACCGCCATTTACTGTTGCTTTATTACCTACACTATTAATTGCTTCACTTACTATTACTGCGCCAGAGCCAACTCCAAATGTTTGAACAGTTGACTTAGGAATACCTGTATAAGGTGCAAGTTGGTTATATACCGTTGTTGTAGCCATACAGGTATCATAATTTGTATAGGAATAGGGACGTTTACCCCAAAACGGTGTACCGTCATCATCGTAACCTATAATTTCATTTTTATATGCAGTTTCGGTTGTACACGTTTGCAAATCTAAAGTACGGAGCAATTCAAACCCAAGATTTCCATAGCCTTTTTTGTGCATTAATAGACCACCGTATTGGTATATTACCGATTGAGTGGTGCCATAATTACTTAAAGAGTCAACTCGCGACACCATAAACATGCCTGTTTTAGGTGATATATAATCAGGGTCTAACGACCCATCTTCTGTTAGCCCATTTGATGAATGATCTTGTATATAAGTAGCAGTATTGTGCTCAGCAAAGTTATTAAAGGTATTAGTAATACTTGAATAGGTAATATTGTTTGTAATACCGTGGCCATTATCGACATTTGATATTACATTCATTAATTTACCAGCATCTTTATTAAGGTATACTTTCCATTCAGAATTAGTTCCTTGCAGCCAGTCTAACTTAGCGTCACCGTCTATATCGGCAAACTGGGTCATTTTGTTGTCGTCAAATGTCCAACTGCCTCGTTTCTGAAAATAAATTTTACTTGGATGCCCCTTAACAGGCATCGAAAAGTATGTGCTACGCTCTGTTTTTGCGGTGTTAGAAATAAGAAGGTCGGTTCTACCATCACCAGAAACGTCCATGAAGTAGCTCAGTCCCTCTTGTTCGTCATTAACTTTTAATGCATAACTGCCATAGGTGCCAGCAACTTCTACTACATTAGGGTTTAATAATTTAGTACCGTCGCTTAGTCTATATCTTAATTCGTCACCAACTCGCCATAATATATCTGTCAAGCCATCACCATTGAGATCTACCGCTTTTGGTGAATTAAATGCATTACCTGAAAATTCATGTTTGTAAGTAGTCCAATCATCTCCTGAGTACAAATACCAACTGATACGATTACTAACGCTACATGTTTGTCCATTAATTGAGTTAGTTTGCGCTGAAGATGTTTGATAAGAATCTATATTTCTTGGGAATTGCCCCCCACTCGTACATGTTCTAGTTGTAGTTTTGCGACCAACTAACAAATCGGTTATGCCATCACCATTAAAATCTAAAACTGTTGCGTTGCGAGCTCCGGCGGAACTTTTGTATATACTATCGCCATTATAAAGTGTATGCGTAATTCTAACTTGATCATTTGGAGGCCCAGTTCTTGTTGCACTAGGTATAGTTGCGAGCGTTTTTGATTCAGAAAAGTTTCCGCCGCCATTATTTTTGTAATACTTTAATGTTAATCCACTACTTACTGTCACAATATCCTGTAAGCTATCTCCATCAACATCTATTATTTGCGTAAACCCTTCAAGTCCAGATGCAAGTATTCCTGTATCTTGAACATTTATAGTTGCGTTTATTGTAAAGCATTCGCTAAATCCGCGACAATGTGTTGTTTTTGTTACCTTAGATTTACTAGAAACAACCTTCCAGGTTGAGGTTTTATTTTCAGCAACTATAAAGTCAAGAATGCCATCACCATCAAAATCTATAACCCTTGCATGCTCTGCTTTAGAAACAAGGTTCCCGGTTCCCGTAAGGGGAATAGCTGATGATAAGCTTGGCCCATATTTTACTTTCCATGTTCCATCTGGATAAATGATGTCTGAGTATCCGTCACCGTTAAAATCAAATATCAATGCTTTATTATTGTTTTTTGTCGTTACAGTTTTAGATGACGATGACGAAAACGGTTTGAATGAATCAGATACAGGTACCTGCCTGCACATACGTGATAAGGGCGTTGTATCTTCTGTGTGGCACTCCTCTCGTGTTTGAGTAGTAATTGGTGCTGGTTTTTGCCAGTTAAAAGTCAATGGCGCGTTACAAAGTTTGTTTGTGCCAGTTCCTGCACATTCTGTCATAGACTCTAGGTAATTTTTTTCGTCTTGAAAGTCTGATTCATAGTACGAGAGTGTATAAGACCTAAATAGTTTTTTATCTATTTGTACTTGAACGCTTTCTAATAGTTGACTTTGGTAAATTGATGAACCTGCAGAGTAACCTGATTTCTGTTTTTTACTTTCTTTATAAGTAAAAATAATTGAAGCGTATGGCACTTTATTTAAAACTGCATTACCAGAGTAATCAATACTCTTTAAATAGCTTTCACCATGATGGGTAGAATACTTACCGTAAAAATCATTATAGTTATATACAAAGTAATTACTTTTAACATCTTGCACTGCCTTAACGAGCCACATTCTTGCTAAATCAGTGTTATTTTCACTGTGGATATAGGCATCATTTTTGCCCTGAGTTTCTGAACCACCAACCGTTTTAAATGTTCTTGTTAAGCTTTTACCTAATAATGATTTTTTATTTGAATCTATTGCGCTCACATCACCAAAATAGTGAATTTCACCTGCTTTATTCTCTACTGTAAATGCTCTTAATGTGCCTGCAACATAATGAGGCTTAATAATGTTAAAGCTGTCTACCGCTGTATGATAAACGCTTGATTCGCTCCAATAAGATATGTCTGTAATACCAATATCTGATGTATGCTTTGTGTTTGCAGTTCTATTTTTTAGTAGTCGTTGCCCGTTAAAACAAAGCCTGTCAGTTTTTGTTAAACTAACTCCCCCCTGTTTACCGTCGTAAACAGGGGTTTTACCACAACGAGTCACTGCGGAAGAAGCGCTTAAAGACCAACCTTGCCCAATTATTCCATCGCCAGCTTGAGAGCTATAATTAAGCGAAACCTGCGGTGCAACACCAGCAGTTCCCTTCGGAATTGAAATTGGAACGTTATAAGTTGCGGCCCCACTTTCAGATACCCTAAACTGCGCGGCTATGGTACCAACATGTTCTGTTGCACTATCAGATACACTGATTGCTCTTGTTCCTGCTACGCTTTTATATTCAAACTGATTTGTAGCGCCAGGTATTGAACAAGCTAGACTTCCTGATTCAAACGCATTTATGTCGCAGCCACTGCCGGTCATACAGGCTGAAACTTGATACGTATATTTGCCTGTGTTTATGCCTGGATCGGCTAATATGCTATTTCCATCATTTTTGACTTGCTCGGCAGTTTTACATTGCAGTGGCCCTAAAGCACCGCTGTTGACATCTTTAGTACGGAAGTAATAAGCTGTTGTTGCGCCTATATCGCCTATGGATATACGAGTACTGTCACCAGTGGTGTAAACACCAACGCCATTGACTGTAACTTGCGGAACAGGAATAAAAGTGGTGATCCCATCATTAGCAATTGGCACCCAACTGGATGAGGCATTTGATTCAAATGATAAAATAGTTAGAAAAGACAAACCTATTAGTTTTGAGCAAGATGCGAACACTATTTAATATCCCTATTCTTTATTGATTTAATTATTATATTTTTATCAGATCAATAATAATAAACAAAACGTAAAAAATAAACATTTTTTTTACATCTTTGCCTTTTTTGGGTTCAAAAAGTATTCTTAAGAGGATGTTCGCTGCAGAGACAAACTTTCAGCAACATTATGTATACATTTGTTAGTTGAATTAATTTAGAAATATCAACAGCATTAAAATTAAAGTGTATACAGAAATAAAAGGCTGCATTGTGCAGCCTTTTGCGTAATTGTTAACGGTTCTATTAAGTACGATAAAGCACTTTAATAACATGCCAGCCGAATTTAGTTTTAACTAGGTGGGGTTCTAAAATTGCACCTTTAAATGCAATTTTATCAAACTGAGGGACCATTTGCCCGCGTCCAAATTCACCTAAGTCTCCGCCTTTTTTGCCCGATGGGCATGACGAATACTTTTTAGCTAAGGTTTGAAACTTTGCACCTTTACCTAATTGCTTAATAATATCTTCTGCAATTTCTTTGTGCTTAACCAAAATGTGAAGTGCATGTGCTGTGTTTGCCATGAAAAAAGCCTTTTATACCGTTAGCTAAAATTAAACGCGGCGATTTTAACACAACCTCATAAACCTAGCATCTACTTATACTGCAGTGTATTAACGCCTAATTTATAAATAATGTTTAGCATCATCTGGGTTGGGAATTCTGCAGTACTGATATTTTCCAAATAAGGTATAGCGGTTTAAAGCAACCCTATCGTATAACCAATTATTAAACCTATTTGGCAAAATACTAAATACGTTTGCTAGTTTATATGGGTAACCTAGCTGCTTAACAACGTTAAAAAAAGCATGGCTTTGTGTAAATGCTTTACCATTTTCAACAAGCACCATTGAGGCATATTCAGTTGTTGAAAAACCAAAGTGTGTTAACAACAGATCCCCTTTTGGAGATTGCACGCTGCATAGTTTAAAAATAGTCTGTGTATCATTAGCAATAATAAAATTACACCACGCGCTGCATAGCTTACATTGCGCATCAAATAATATAATTTTTTGATTTTGCATTATTGTCACTGCATCATCGCTCATAACACTTTCCTTAAATTAAGTACTAAATTACTGCTGCACCGGCTTTTTTTGTAACTTGCGCTGCAAAGTACGCCTGTGCATATTAAGTTGCCTTGCGGTAACCGACACATTGCCATTATTGCTGTGAAGCACTTGTTGAATATGCTCCCACTCTAAGCGCTCCGGCGACATAACCGCATCACCAATAACACTCGATGCCGATGCCACAGGCTCGGTGTTAAGCGCTTTTAATAATGTTGCCATATCAACCGGCTTAGTAAGGTAGTCGTTTGCGCCTAAACGCATTGCCTCTACTGCGGTTGCTATACTTGCAAACCCAGTTAGTAAAACAATATGAGCTTGGGGGAGCAAACTACGCAGCGGCTTTATGAGTGCAAGCCCGTTGTCGTCACCTAGTTTCATGTCTAATAAAGCAAAGTCGGGCGATAGTTTACGCGCGGTAAGTAACGCATCACTTTGATTATGCGCCACCTCGCAGATAAAGCCTTGTTTAGTTAAGCGCCTTGCCAGTGTGCTGGCTAAATTTATGTCGTCTTCAATTATAAGTAACTTCATGAGGCGTTATCTTCAGTGTTTACAATAGAGAGTTTAACTTTGGCGACAGCGCCGCCATCTGCATGGTTAAACAAGGTAAGTGAGCCATTTAAACGCTCAAAAGTAACATTTGATAAAAGCACAGCAAGCCCCATTCCTTGATCGCTTGGCATAAGTTGCCCGCCCAGCTCTGCTAATTGCGATGATGAAAAGCCACGGCCAAAATCGCGAATTAACAAGTAAACGCATTCACTATGTAAGTTATCTTGCTGCCAACTCAGCTCTAATTGAGTTTGACCTTGTTTTTGATTAGCGAGCGCGGCGTTTTGCAATAAATTTAAAATAGCAGGCAATAACATCGCATCACTTATCAATGTTGCTGCAATAGGTGGCGTAATCCATTTAATGTGCTGATCAGGGTATTGCAGTAAAAGCGTATCTGTAATTTGCGTTTGCAGTTGCTTTACGGTGGTATGCTCTTGTGAATTTTTAAGGCGTAATTGCTCTGAGAGTTTTCTAAAGTCGTTAAGCTGTGTACTACACTGAGTAAGCGGCGCTTGCATGTGCTTAACAATAGGGTTGTTTGGTTGATCTTCTAATAACTCTTCAAACAGTAACTGTAAGTTTGCTATAGGGGTCGCAAGTTGATGGGTTATTTGTACAGCGGCGCCATCAAGGGTAACAAGCTGTTCGTTACGTAATTGTTTTTCACGCACGTTTGCAATAATTCGCTCTCGCTCTTTAAGTGCCCTGCTCATTGCGCCAATAACAAGTGCAATTACACTAGCACTTAAAACAAAATTGACCCACATGCCAATAAAGTGCCCGCTCATATTCATTTGATGCATACTGTGTTCGGGCATCTTAATCAGTAGCAAACTGTATGCGGCAATGGCTAATACCGCAATATAAGCTAATCCTTTTTCTCGCAGCGTAACAGCAGCTATCATTATTGGGAGCAATAACAGTGATACAAATGCATTGGTTGCACCGCCGCTTAGCGAAAGCAAAACCGTTAAAAATAATACATCAGCAGTTAGCTGCATCAACATACCCAAAGGTTTAGCGCGGCTTACATTACGATAGGCAAACAGGCTAATAAGCTGAAAAACAGCCTCAATGGCAATAACAATCAGTAGAGGCAGTAATGCGATTTGATGTTCTAGTAAAAAATAAACGCTAAGCACAGCAATTAATTGCACCGCAATAGCGCCGCTTCGCAGCATTAATAGTCGACTAATAGTGGGGTCGGTACGCATTAACAAGAGGTAATAGCCCAATCAAATGTTTAATAAAGGTATTTTAACGGGTATATGGTTTTTAATCATCATCCATCGAAATTGTAAACGGTGCACAGGGCGTTCCTTGGTGGAACACCATTTGCCATTGTTCATTAGTTTGGCGCCAAAGCGACATACGTAACGAGTAATTAAACTCAGCGCGAGCAGAGCGCCTATAAGCTGCTTGGTAACTAAGTTGTACTACATCATCGCTCAGCATTCGGCCCTTAAAATGCTGATTATAAAACTGTGGCACAACCTCGGTAGGTAAACGGGTAAGTACTTGGTATTTATTAAACGTAGTGCCGTTGGCAGCAATTTCGATAAATTCATCATCGAGTAAAGCATCTAATGCGCGCTCAGATTGGCGAACCTCTGGGTCTAGTAACTGGCGCTCAGCGTCAATCAAATGATTAAACAACGACACTTTTATTTTGCTGCTCATAACCTTCCCTATTGTTTATAAACTTGCCCGGCTTTCATAACAAATTGCACGTTTTTAAGTACGTCGATATTTTTAAGCGGTGAGCCATTCACACTGATAATATCTGCTTGTTTACCAACACTCAAGTCGCCAATGAGTGCGCTTTGCCCCAGCAGTTTAGCTGCATGTATAGTTGCTGATTTAATAGCTTGGGCTTCGCTCATACCATTGTTTACCATTAAACTAAATTCGTTAGCATTGAGCCCATGACGCGACACACCAGAGTCTGTTCCAAAAGCTATATTAACCTTATTTTTCAGTGCAAGTTTAAACGAAGCTTGCATTTTTGGAGTCACTTCACGCACTTTGTCGGCTATTGCCGGTGGCATATTTGGATTTGTAAGCACCTCTTCGCTTACCGTTGCACCCGCTAAAAGCGTCGGTACTAAATAAGCTCCCGTTTTTTTAAATAACTTTATTGCCTCTTTATCTAAATAAGAGCCATGCTCAATAGAATCTACACCGGCTTTTAAGGCCGCTTTTATACCTTGTGTACCGTGCGCATGCGCTGTAACTTTACGACCCAAGTGATGAGCAGTATCAACAATTGCAATCAGCTCTGCATCTGTAAGTTGTTGGTTAACACCAGCAGCGGTATTACTTAGTACTCCACCTGTGGCAGTAATTTTAATTACATCAGCGCCACTTTTTATTACCTCGCGTACCGCACGGCTACAATCATCCGCGCCATTACAAATACCAATCCCACCTGTAACCGCATCTGTAATATCTTTTCGATAACCGTGCATATCTGCGTGTCCACCGGTAGGCGATATTGTATTACCCGCTGCAAAAATACGAGGGCCGTTAATATCATTTCTCTCGATAGCGCGTTTTAGCGGAAATATAACTTTGTGATCGCTACCTAAATCTCGCACTGATGTAAAACCCGCATCGAGCGTACGTTGTAAATATTTAATTGAGCGCAAAGCATAATCGGCATCATATTCTGTAGCCCAGCGGTGAGGGTTTGCTTTAGCATCTCGCTCAAACGTAACGTGAACATGCATATCAATAAGACCAGGCATTACAAATTGATTTTTAAGATTTATAATATCGGCATCAGGTAGGTTAAGTTCTGCTTTTGTGAGGTAGCCGTTTTTAATGGCTGTTATTGTATTATCTGTTATGACTAACGTTTGCTCTGTTTTTACTTTTTGATCCTCGGATGCAAGTAAACTGCCCGCATAAATAATTTTATGCTGTTGAGCAAAAGCCCCATTTGCTATTAATGCCAGCGTTATTGAAGTGAATGTTGTTATTAGTGTTGTTTTCATACTTGCTCCTTTTTTATACTAGCATTACCCTAAATAACCTGTAATTGCTAATATTTACGATACAAAACATGCTATAAACTAGTCTTGAAAGCCGTTTTTTGGTATAACTCACCCATTAGTAATACATGTCAGACCACCTTAAGAGAACATACTATGCCTTACGCACATATCACTGGTTGGGGTAAATGCATTCCACCAGCAAGCATTAGCAACGATGAAATTAGTGAAATAGTTGATACCACCGACGAGTGGATAACCACGCGTACTGGCATTAAATCTCGCCGAGTGAGCCATGTAAGTACCGCCGAGCTGGCAACCGTTGCAGCTAAGCATGCTATTGCGTGCGCAGGCGTTGACCCTAA
This sequence comes from Pseudoalteromonas sp. 31A1, assembly GCF_011378815.1. Classification (NCBI taxonomy): domain Bacteria; kingdom Pseudomonadati; phylum Pseudomonadota; class Gammaproteobacteria; order Alteromonadales; family Pseudoalteromonadaceae; genus Pseudoalteromonas; species Pseudoalteromonas sp. 31A1. The sequence goes on from NZ_WTKY01000009.1 coordinate 94,920, forward strand.
AGATATTGATTTAGTTATATTAGCCACTTGTACACCTTCTACTGTTGTGGCAAATACCGCCTCACAAGTGCAAAAAAATATTGGTGCAACCGGCGCTGCCGCAATGGATACAAACGCGGCATGTTCTGGCTTTTTATATGCATTGCAAGCTGCTACAGCACAAATTCAAGCGGGTATGATCAAAAAAGCAGTGGTCATTGCCGCTGAGCGTATGACCTGGTACGTAAACTGGGCACGTCGCGATAGCGCTGTTTTATTTGGCGATGGCGCAGGTGCGGTCGTACTTGAAGCTGCAGAAACACCAGCTGGTTTACTAGCAACCAAAACTGGTTGTGACAGTGAAGACCGCGATATTTTACACATCACTAACTTTGGTAGTGATTTAAATAAATATGAGCCAATTGGTCCATCTGATTTATTATTTGAAGGTCGTGAAATTTTCAAACGTGCTGTTAAAGGCATGAGCGAAGCGTGCGACGATGTACTTAAACAAGCCGATTTGAGCCTTGATGACATTAATGTACTCGTTCCACACCAAGCTAACTTACGTATTATTCAGGCTATTCAGCATCGTTTAAAAGTACCTGACGAAAAAGTAATGGTTAACATTGGTGAGTATGGTAATACCTCTGCTGCTACGATTGCTATTGCGTTATGTGAAGCCGTTGAGCAAGGGTTAATTAAACCGCATTCAAACATTATGTCTGCTGCATTTGGTGCAGGCCTTACGTGGGCTGCAAGTTACATAAAATGGGGCGAACGCGTAACGCCTATTAGTGTAAGCGATGCCGCTTTACCGCCATGTGATAAAACCGGTTTAGAACTTGTAGCACCGGCCGTTAAAGCATGTAAAGAAGCGCAGCCAAGCTAACACAAGATGTAATAAGCCACATTTAAAACGCACTTATTTAAGTGCGTTTTTGCTTTTTAAGGAATTAAATTTGAAACTTTTAGGTATTCACCACGCTGCTATTATTTGCAGTGACTATGCACGTTCTAAACACTTTTATAGCAATGTACTTAAACTTAACGTTATTAATGAGCACTTTAGAGCTGATCGTAATTCATATAAATTAGATTTAGCCATGCCCGATGGTAGCCAAATAGAGCTATTTTCGTTTGATGGAGCGCCCGCAAGACCAAGCTATCCAGAAGCGCAAGGCTTAAGACATTTAGCTTTTAAGGTAGCGGATGTACAGATTGCAAAAACGTATTTAGAGTCGTGCGAAGTAAACATTGAGGATATTAGAGTGGATGAAATAACCGGCAAAAAGTTTACCTTTTTTGCCGATCCAGATAACTTGCCACTTGAGCTTTATGAGGTTTAAAACTCATAAGCTCGAGTTCTTACTATTGAATCAAAAACTTATTTATTAAAACGATTTTGTAAGTAGTTAAATACAGCACGAATACCTAATGCTTCACCACCCGTTGGACGACCTGGTAATGCACGTAAGTTCCACGCCATTACATCAAAGTGTACCCATGGTGTTGTTGGCTCAACAAATTCTTTTAAGTAAAGCGCCGCAGTAATAGCACCACCAAACGGTGTGCTTGCGCAATTTGCCATATCGGCTACATCACTTTTTAGTAAGTTTTTATATTGCTCAAACAGCGGAAGTTGCCAAACAGGATCATGTACACTTAAACCTGCATCAATAATACCGTTTGCTACATCGCGCTCTGTTGAGAAAAAGCCCGGAAGCTCCGTGCCTAACGCAACACGACATGCACCCGTAAGGGTAGCAAAATCAATAATTAGCTCAGGATTATCGTTTTGTGCTTCACTTAGCGCATCACACAATACTAAGCGCCCTTCTGCGTCTGTATTATCAATTTCGACCATAATGCCTTTGCGTGTTTTAACAACATCGCCAGGGCGAAATGCATTGCGCGATACTGCATTTTCAACAGCAGGTACAAGCACTCGTAATCTAATTGGTAAATTAGCTGCCATTATAAGCTGCGCTAGTGCAATTACATGCGCAGCGCCGCCCATGTCTTTTTTCATGTTACGCATGCCAGAGCTTGGTTTTAAATCAAGTCCGCCTGAGTCAAAACATACGCCCTTACCTACTAGCGTAATTAATGGAGCATCGGGTGCACCCCATTTTAAATCGAGTAAACGCGGTTTGTTTTCGCTTGCACGACCCACCATGTGAATAGTCGGGTAGTTTTGCTCTAGTAACTCATCGCCAATCCACTGTGAAAATTCGCCATTGTAAGTTGCAGCTAAATCTTCCATTACTTGCGATAAATGTTGCGGCATCATGTCTACCGCTGGCGTATTAACTAAATCACGCGCAAGTGTAATAGCATCAGCTTGTTGGCTAATACGCTCAAACAACGCTTTATCGCTAATGGCTAATTGCGCTTTTGCTGTTGGTTTTTCTTTGTATTCACTAAATTCATAACCACCAAGCACAAACCCTAAAGCAACTTGCTCTACAAAAGCGCTCTCGCCTTGAATTTGATAAGTACCAGTAGGCAGTGTATTTGCTAAATTACCCGCAGCCCAAAAATCATCGCTACTTTGCATTAAACAAAATACCTGGCTTAACTCGCCAGTTTTAGCATCAGGGATTAAAGCAACACCTTGCTTTTCGAAACCTGTATTAGTTAACCAATTTTGTATAAATGCAGGCTGCTGTGCTTGCCAGTCAGATAATTCGTTTTTAAGAATAAAAGATAAAGGAATACCAGAAGATGTATGACGTAGTAATGCACTCATTAAAAAGCTCATATAATATAAAAATGGTACTTAAGAGCATATCAATAAGCGCACCTAAAAGGTATCGCTAATTTGAAGGGATTTTAGCTACTTTTTTAAGCTATTTTTGGATTCTTGCTTTTGATTTTCTTGATCTATTTTAGCATCAAGTTCTTTAATAGATTTGTTCATATTAAACGAACTTGGCAGTACATCAACTCCCACTAAACTCCCTAATTTAACAACTAAAGGAATTGTAAGCGGGGCAAAAGGTAATACTGCAAACACACCGAGCCCTAACCCTTTTAAAATATCAACAAACTGTTCATTGGCGCGTTTTAACTCCTCTTTACTTGTTTGGCCTTGAGTGTAGCGCCTATAAATAGAGAGCATTTCTTTGGTTTCTTGTTTTTCTTGCGCAAGTGCAATTTTAAGCGCCACCATAGCACGGCGAAAACGCTGCTGTTGGCGTTTTTTACTAATTTTAACTACCCGCCAAGGTGCACGGTGAATAACTTTATATAATCGCATAACTTTTATTTTCACACAGCAGCAAGGGTTCACAAAGAATAATTTACTTACAACATCCTTTAACTTATCCTTTGCACCAAATTAGTATTAAATACATACAACAACACTGAATATGACAAACCAACTACCGCAAAAACCTGAAAAACCAAAATCTGATGAATGTTGTGGTGGTGGCAGTTGCTGCCCCTGCGTGTGGGATGAATATAAAGAAAAATTAGCAACTTGGCGATGTGCACAAAACATTGAAAACCCCACCAAAAAGAAACAAATAAATAACATTTAAATACTGATAACGCATTAATTTTCCTCTCAACAACCCTATTTGCACTTATTTAGTTCATTTTAGCTTTACTTTGCACCATTGTTGCATTTTTTCTTAAATTGAATCTTTTTGTTATCAAATGGTTAATTAGTAATTGCCCTTCCCGTTTTTTACCTATAGTCTGTAAATAGGACTTCACAAAAAGTAAGCTTAATTGATTAGGCTTTTGAGCTAAACCCTCAAACTTATGTGAAACAAAAAATTAAGTTAAAAATAAATGATGTGAAATTAGCATCAAAAATAAGAATTATTCTAACTGGGGAAAATTAGAATGAAATTAAAAAATAATGCGCTAAACCAAGCAATCAAATTTGCTTTAGCTACAACCACTGCAGGGTTGTTTTTTTCGGGTTCTGCTATTGCAGCAGACGAGCAACAGCAAACTAAAGTAAATAAAAACGTAGAGAAAATTGCCGTAGTAGGTACGCGCTCAGCTCCACGTTCAATCGGTGACTCACCAGTTCCAATCGATATTATTGGCGGCGAAGAATTAGAAAGATCAGGCAATACCGACATGCTTGAGCTTTTAAAAGGTGCCGTGCCATCTTTTAACGTACATCAAAATCCTATTAGTGATGCGGCCTCTCTTGTTCGCCCAGCTAACTTACGTGGTTTACCATCAGACAGCACATTGGTTCTTTTAAACGGCAAACGTCGTCATCGTGCTTCTGTAATTGCATTTTTAGGCGGTGGTATTAACGATGGCGCGCAAGGCGCAGATATTTCAGTTATTCCAAGCATTGCTATTAAACAAGTAGAAGTACTTCGTGATGGCGCAGCAGCTCAGTATGGTTCTGATGCGATTGCCGGTGTAATGAACTTCCAACTAAAAGACGCTTCTGAAGGTGGTAAATTAGAAATCCGCCATGGTCAATTTTATGAAGGCGACGGCGATACAACACAAGTGTCGGGTAACGTGGGTTTACCGTTTACCGACAATGGCTTTGCTAACTTAAGCTTTCAATATAAAACAGCTGATGCAACAAGCCGTTCAGTTCAACGTGCCGATGCCGCAGCACTTTCAGCGGCCGGTGTTCCTGATGTATCTTCTCTTGCACAAGTATGGGGCGCACCAGAAGTAAACGACGATATTACAATTTTTGGTAACGTAGGTTTAGAGCTAACAAACGATTCTGAATTTTACATGTTTGGTAATTACTCTGAACGTGATGTACGTGGTGGCTTTTACTACCGTAACCCGCAAACACGTTCTGGCGTTTACTCAAATGATGGTGGCGAAACACTACTTGTTGCAGATTTAACACCTGATATGAGCGCTAACTGTCCTACTATTGCAATAACAGATGGCAACGTATTAGATGATCCTGCTTATATAAATGGTGTAGCGAACAACCCAGATTGTTTTGCCTTTAACGAAACGCTTCCAGGTGGCTTTACACCTAACTTTGGCGGCAACATTACTGATACTTCTTTAACTATTGGTACTAAAGGGCGATTCACTGGTGGTTTCTTAAAAGATACTTACTATGACTTAAGCGGTACTGTGGGTTTAAATGAATCACGTTACTTCATCTATGACACGGTTAATGCTTCTTTAGGTGCGGATACGCCACGTGACTTCAGTCCGGGTAAATATGAACAGCTAGAGAAAAACTTTAACTTTGATTTATCAAAGGGTGTCGACTTTGGTTTAGCTTATGATGTAAACATTGCCGGTGGTTTTGAATGGCATGAAGAAACATTCACTATCATTTCTGGTGATGAAGAATCTTACACAGCAGGCCCTTTAACAGCACAAGGTTTTGGTATTGGCTCTAACGGCTTCCCTGGTTTTAAACCATCACAAGCAGGTGAGTTTTCTCGTCGTAACTATGCAGCGTATGTTGATGTTGAAGCACCCTTTACTGAAGACTTTTTAATGGGCGTAGCGCTTCGCTTTGAAGACTACGACAGCTTTGGTACTACAACTAACTACAAAGTAATGGCTCAATACCATTTAACTGAAGATTTAAATATTCGTGGTTCTGTAAGTAGCGGTTTCCGTGCACCTACAGTTGGTCAAGCTAACGTAAGTAACGTACAAACAAGCTTAGACAGCGGTGTATTACAAGATTCAGCGCTTCTTCCACCAACAAACCCTATTGCAGTGCAATTAGGTGGTACAGAGCTTGAGCCGGAAGAATCACAAAGCTATACACTTGGTGCTGTATACACAATCGGCGAGTTATTTTTAACGCTTGATTACTACAACATTCAAGTAGATGACCGTATTAGCCAATCAGATAAAATCAACTTAAGCCAAGCAGATAAAGATACACTTACAGCCGCTGGAGTTCCTAATGTACAAGGTCTTGCTCAGGTAAGCTTTTTTACAAATGACTTTGATACAACAACTCAAGGTATCGATTTAGTTGCAAACTATACTGCTGAACTAATGGGCGGTAGCTCTACATTTAGTCTTGCTTATAACTGGAATGATACTGAAGTAACTCAATTTAGTGAGATTACAGGTGCGTTTAAAGTTAAACGCTTAGAAGAAGATTTACCTAACCATCGTGCAACGTTCACATTGTCTCAACAATGGGAATCAGTTTCTGCATTTGCTCGTGCAAACTACTACGGCGAATACCAAGGTGTTCACGTTGATTATGATGCAACAGCTAAAACAGCAGATGCTGCAGTCACTATTGATGCTGAAGTAACTTACTTCTTAAATGAATCAGTTAGCTTCTCTGTAGGCGCTCAAAACTTATTCGACCAAGATGCTGAAAAACTTGATTTTGCAGATGCAACGGGTATCCCTAATAACAACTGGGGTGGTCAGTTCTACGAAACATCTCCGTTTGGTATTAACGGTGGCTTTTACTACGCTAAAGCAACATATACTTTTTAAACTATTTTCATGAAGAACCAAAGGCGAAATGTTAAAGACATTTCGCCTTTTTAATTTTATAGTTAATAAAAATAATAATAATGTCTAACTATGTTACTTAATAAAGCCAACCAATTATTTCAACAAAATAAACTCAAAGAAGCTGAGTTTCATTTTAAAACGCTATTAAATAGTAATCCCGAAAATGGTGAAGCTTTATTTGGCTTAGGCAGAATTGCCCTACGATTAGAGCGTTATGACGCTGCCGTGTACTTACTCCAAAAAGCGTGTGAGCGCATGCCTCATATGCTTGAACCATTACATGCCCTTGCTGATGCATTTAACGGTGTTAATTCGCCAAACGATGCGTTAACGGTGCTCGAATACGCAAAAAAATTAGCAAGTCATAACCCAGAGCCTCATTATTACTTAGCACAGCACTATTTAACACATGGCGAGTTAGATAAAGCCCATACAACCTTTGCTCATGCACTCAGTATTGGGGTATACCCTGTAACAGCTTATATTTTATTTGAACTTGTGCAGTTAGGCCGGTTTGATAAAGAGCATAATTATGTAAGTAATTTGCACCACTTACTAACTCAAACGAGCAATTTACGTTTAAAAATGGTGTGTTACTACGCATTAGCAAACAGTTACGATGCACTTGAAGATACCGAGCAAGCATTTAATTATTTTATATTGGCAAATAAATTACAAAGAAAATTAAGTGAATTTAACACTAAAGATTTAATCCCTTTTTACGATGAAATAATAAAATACAACACCGAGGAATTTATTGCCTCTGCCGATAAAAAATTTACAGGTAATATTACACCTGTATTTATTATTGGTATGCCTCGTAGTGGCTCTACCCTCCTGGAGCAAATGTTGGCAAGCCATAGTCAGTTTTCGAGCCTAGGAGAAAGTACGAGTATTAGTAATAACGCGGTTGCTTTTATCGAGCAAAAAACGGGAGTTGCTTACCCGCAATGTTTAGCGCATTTAACGCCTGACTTAATCAAAAAAGCCCGCGAGCTTTATATCGCAACATTAAAAACAGCATCGCCCATCAGACCTTTTATAATAAATAAACTGCCGAGTAATTATCAGTCGCTCGGACTAATATATATCCTATTTCCAAATGCCAAATTTATAAACTTAAGTCGCAACTTTAATGCTACTGCGTTTTCTATTTTCACTAATTACTTTGCCGAAAACGAGCCTTATTTTTGCTCACTACCTGAGTTTAAGCTTTACCATAGTGTGTATGAAAAACTGATGAGCCATTGGTACTCCTTTAAAAGTATGCCAATTTATGATGTCAGTTACGAAGATTTAGTGAGCAACCCAAAAGAGCAGCTAACGCAGTTACTTGGTTTTTTAAACTGTCATTTTGAACAGCGTTGCTTAGCGTTTTATAAACAAAAAACACCGGTAACCACGTTGAGTAAACATGCTATTCGCCAACCTATTAATAACGCCGCAATCGCTAAGTGGGAGCGTTACAAAACACCGCTTTTAAAGTTACTTGATGAGAATTAATCGGATGTGCTTTAAACCAATTAAGTAAATCTTTAAATTGATCATCACGCGCACTTGGGTGGGTAAGCATATTAATATGATCGTAATCAAAATTATGCCCGTGTTTACGACCGTAAATTCGCATTTGTTGAATGCCAGGCCCTGATTCGTCCATAAACTTTTGAATATCGATTGGTTGCGCTAATGCTTTATCTTTTACCGCAGCAATATGAAGCGTTGGCGGTAAATGCAGGTTGTTTAGAGCTTTTGCATAATCAAAATTATCATCAGAATCTATCCATGGCTTCTTTTTAGCCCATTGCATACTTTGATAATGCGACTTTTGAGTTTCGTTATCGCTTCCCCACTTATAACCTTTAGCATTTAAATAGCCGTGTTTTTTAGCAAGTAAAGGTGCCATAAAATACCAAATTAAATTGGCTTGTAATAATTTTTGAGGATGGTTATTAAATAAAGAACGCTTAGAGCCAAAATACACACACGCTTTTACATCATTAATATACTCTGGAAAACGTGCAAACGCGCTGTTCATCAATACCCCGCCCCAAGAGTGAGCGACCCAGTAGTCAGGCTTCTTGCCTTCAATCAACTCTATTTGCTTAATAAAGGTAGGGATGTCTTCTAGGATAGACTCAGTTTGTCCATATTCGGACTCGCTCGAAATAATTGGCTTACTATCACCTCGTCCACGTAAATCAGCCACATAGCATCGGTACCCATGCTCAGCCAAAAAAGGGGCAAGCCCTTTATTAGAATGGGTGTAAAAAATTTTACCGTTTTCTACAGCTCCATGCATAAAAAATACGACAGGCCCTTGCTGATTATCATCGCTGATTCGACGTAAATGAAGTGTTTGGTGAGCGTCTAAATTGATAATTATTGATTGCTGAGAAATCGCCACAGTTATTCCTTTTTATTATTTTCAACTCATCCTACCAGCAATATTAAATATACCAAAGGAAATGTCTGCACTTTACTCATCAGCATTTGTTACAATCACCACATCATATCTGTTGTTAAAATGAAGCCATGAAAGAAAATAAAGCACGTTCAAAATTACACCCTCGTAACCTACATAAAAATGGGTACGACTTCGATTTATTAACAACAGAGCACCCTGCTCTACTGCCTTTTGTTATAACCACACCTGCAGGTACTAAAAGTATTGATTTTAGTGATAACAAAGCCGTTAAAACACTCAATCAAGCTCTTTTAAAAGCACATTATAATATTGATTTTTGGGATATTCCTGAGCACAATTTATGTCCACCTATACCTGGGCGTGTTGACTACATTCATTACTTAGCTGACTTATTAAGTGATGATAATCAACAACAAATACCTTTAGGTAAGCAAATTAAAGTGCTTGATATTGGCACTGGCGCTAACTTAGTTTATCCGCTTACTGGTACAAGTGAATATAAGTGGCATTTTACAGGGACTGATATTGATGCAGCTTCGGTAAAAATAGCAAAGCAAATTGCTCAGTTTAATAGTTTAAAAATAACCCTAAAACAACAAAAAAACGCATCACATATTTTTAAAGGCGTTGTAAATCAAAAAGATTTATACCATTTAACGCTCTGCAACCCTCCGTTTCATGCAAGTGAAGAAGAGGCAAGTAAAGGCAGTGAACGTAAATGGAAAAACCTAGGAAAAACCCCCAGTAGCACGCTTAATTTTGGTGGTCATAATAATGAATTATGGTGTGAAGGCGGTGAAGTACAGTTTATCTCTAACATGATTAAAGAGAGCGAAGACTTTGCAGAGCAAGTACTGTGGTTTACGTCGTTAGTCTCTAAAAAAGATAATATTGCAGCCCTTGAAGAAGTATTAAAAGCCCACCCAATAGCACAATATAAAATAGTTGATATGGCACAAGGTCAAAAAATTAGCCGCTTTATTGCATGGAGCTACTTTGATAAAGAAACTCGTGAACAAATTTGTAGCGAGCTGGCTTAGTACCAATTTTATTAAAAACAATAAAAAGGATAAGGCAATCATGATAGATTTTCGCTCTGATACAGTTACAAAACCAACAAAAGAAATGCGCGATATTATGTACAGCGCACCGGTTGGTGACGATGTATATGGTGATGATGAAAGCGTTAACCAGCTAGAAGCTTATGCGTGTGAGCGTTTTAACTTTGAAGCTGCTCTTTATTGTAGCTCAGGTACACAAGCCAACTTACTTGCAATAATGGCGCATTGTGAGCGAGGTGACGAATACATATGTGGCCAAAATGCTCACAATTATAAGTTTGAGGGCGGCGGCGCAGCTGTTTTAGGGTCTGTGCAACCACAGCCTATTGAAAATGAAGCCGATGGTAGCATCCCCTTCAGTAAAATAGCTGCAGCAATAAAACCAGACGATTGCCATTTTGCAAACACGCGATTACTTAGCTTAGAAAATACCATAGGCGGAAAAGTGCTCCCGCTTGAGTACTTAGCCCAAGCTCGTGACTTTGTTAATACGCATAATTTAGCGCTGCACTTAGACGGCGCACGTGCTTTTAATGCCGCTGTTGAGCTAAATATTGATATCACTGAAATCACAAAGCACTTTGACTCAATTTCTATTTGTTTATCTAAAGGTTTGGGGGCGCCCGTAGGCTCTTTATTATTAGGCTCACCAGCACTTATTAATAAAGCAAGACGATGGAGAAAAGTACTTGGTGGCGGTATGCGCCAAGCCGGAATGCTTGCAGCTGCCGGGCAGTTTGCACTTGAGCACAATGTAGAGCGCTTAAAAGACGATCATGCAAATGCACGTTATTTGGCTCAACAATTAAGTGAAATCAGTGGCTTTACTGTAAATATGAGTAACACCACTAATATGGTTTACGCAACATACACTAGCAGTATAAACATTGAAGAGATTGCTGAGGCGCTTAAACAACAAGGTATATTATTTAGCCCAAGCAAGCAGCTTAGGCTAGTAACGCATTTAGATATTACGCGCGAAGATATTGATACATTTTTAAATGCTTTGTCGGCCCATATTTAACGCGGCTTTATAATGTTTGCGGCATACCGAAACGTATCGGTCATTGCCGCCAATTTCTACTTGGTTACCATCGGCTATTGCTTCACCATTTTCATCGGTACGCAGTACATGGTTTGCTTTACGTCCACAGTGGCATACAGTTTTAAGCTCAACTAACTTATCAGCCCACGCAAGCAAATATTGCGACCCTATAAATAGCTCGCCTCTAAAGTCGTTACGCAAGCCATAACACAATACCGGTATACCTAATTCATCAACCACATCGGTTAATTGCATTACTTGTTCTTTTGATAAAAATTGGCACTCGTCAACTAATACACAATGGCGTTTTTTATCATTGTTGAGTGATTGAATAAGATCAAAAACATCTTTGCTAGCATCAAATACATGCGCATCTGCTTGCAAGCCAATACGAGACGATACTTTACCCACGCCTTGTCTATCATCAATGGCAGCAGTAAGGATCACAGGTTCCATTCCACGTTCTTTATAATTGAATGCTGATTGTAATAACGTGGTTGATTTACCTGCATTCATTGCAGAGTAGTAAAAGTATAATTGAGCCATTGCAGTGCCATTTTATAAAAAGTGCGCTTATGCTACCTTAATATTAAATTAATACCAATTTACAAACGCGAATTTAACGAGGTTATTTAAGTGTTTGTAAATATTTAATATAGATAGGTGCACTTTCAAATTTTGATAACCACTGCCACATTTGCAAGCTTAGAGCGTTATTTTCTTCGTAGAATTGTTTTGAAAAAATAAGATAACCATGGCTTGTTTCGTACGGTGGGTAAATCGGTTTAACGTTATTACCTTTATACGGATAACTCGACACTTTTAAACCATCAACTTGGCATATATCAACGCTCGCCTGCACCACGCCCTTATCTAGCAACTCAAAAGCTTTGCTTTTAGAAAACGTATTATGAATAAAAAATGGTTCTTCTTTCAACGCGCTATTTAGTCCATAGCCATTAGGAATAGCTATCGTAAATGCTTTATTTTGAAATACTTCGCGAGTCTCCCATTCTTTATGAAATTTATAACGCCCTATAAGGCAGCTACTAAATTCACTTACTGCATAGTCATCTTGTAACTTACCTTGCTGATCAACAGGGTAAACAGCAAGGTTTTCTCGTCCTTTGCGGTAACTGGCAATAACAGCATTAACTCGATTAAATTCTAAATCGCTTAAGCATCTACGCCATGGTTTTCTAACAAACTTAATCTCAACACCATCAATCGCTTTATCTAATAAACTTAAAACCTCAACTGAGGCATCAGGTTGATCAATAGGTATAGCCTTATCAACACCTAAAAATAGTGGTGCTGCATTTTTATCTTCATAACAAAAAAGTAATTCTTTGGCCGTAACGCCATCGCAAAAAACAATACACTTCAAAACAAAAATATAAAGTAACGTTCTAATTTTCATAGTGATTTTTATTTATAAACTAAATCTACAGTGTAGTATGTAGAACTAAACATACAAAATATTCGTTAAATTAATTTACATTAATCCTTCGTGTTTCAGCAACCAAAGTTTCCTATCAAGCCCACCAGCATAGCCCGTTAACTTTGCATTTGCGCCAATAATTCGGTGGCAAGGCACTATAATGCTAATCGGATTTTTACCATTCGCAGCACCTACTGCCCTCACTGCTTTTGGGTTATTGAGTTGGTTTGCAATATAGCCGTATGTTTGTGATTGCCCAAAAGGCACCGTTAATAGTGCTTGCCATACGCTTTGTTGAAATGCTGTACCGTTTGTATCAAGTGGTACATCAAAAGTAGTGCGTTTTTTTGCAAAGTACTCATTTAACTGCGCAGCACAAATAAGCACCGCCTTGTTAGCGACTTGCTCAAATGGCGTACGAGGGTGTTCAACTGGTGGATAAAACCCAACGTAACTCACGCCTTTCTCGGTCGCTTGAATAATTATGTCGTCTATAGGGCTCGAAATGGATGTTTGAATGATCATTATAATTGCTGCCAAAGTTGAAAAGTTAAGTAAGAGCGAAAAGGAGCGCTGTTAGCAGGTACGAAAGGGTTTGCCGCCGCTTGAGCTTTTTTAACACCTAAGTCGCCATCAAGTAATATATCGGGCTGGCTTTGCCCTCGCAACTTTGCATAATTTACTGTCCAAGGACCAATTCCCTTTAAATTAAGCCATTCGTCTAAATCGTCATTTTCAGGATTTAGTGCACAAAACTGGGCTAAGTTGTGTAGCGCATTTTTGCGTGCTTGTGGCATTTTAAAAAATGCAAAATCACTATTAGCGACAATTTTAGCCGTAGGGAAGTAAATAACACCGCCCTCTTTTTCGCCTAATTCATCAACTAACTTTGTTACTAAATTATGCGCCGCAGTAACACTCACTTGTTGTCCGAGTACCGCCCTTATACCGGCTTCAAAACTTGACCAAATCCCTGGAAGTCTGAGCCCTTCACACACTGTAAACGCATTGTTAATATTGGCGCTTAAATGCGTTTCAATTAAATTAATATCGGCATCTAAATCAAGCACACGGCGTATATTATTTATAACGGGTTGTAAGTACACCGTATTGTCTATATTGATAGATACACTAAAGTGGTTTTTACTCGCTATAAATTCAGCGGTAAAGCTTCCTTTATATTCCTCACTTGCAAAAGTACGTCCGTAGCTCGTTTGTGTTATCCACTCCATTGGTTTTATCAAGCGCCGTTGTAAAAAGCCCTGCAAAGCAGGCCAATTATAAGGCGGCCTAAATGGCAGGGTTAAAGTGAGTTTTGACGTTGGTTTTTTATCGCCACTGCGCAGCTTCGAGGGAGCTATATTTAACTGCTGTAAAAATGCATCATTAAAGCGCCTAATGCTTTTAAAGCCAGCGGCAAATGCTATTTCGGTAAGAGGTAAATGTGTTTCTTGAATCAGCTTTTTAGCAAAGTGACACTGGTTAAATAATCGGTATTGCGTAATCGACACGCCAAAATACTGCTTAAACAACTGTCTTAAATAACGACTGCTTATACCTAAACGAGCTGCTAATTTTTCGCAGTCGTGCTCATCGTGCTGATCAATTAATTGCTTAGCTCTCAGAGCTGTGGTTTTTGTACCCTGCCAAGCAGCGCTGCCTGGTGCGCTATCGGGTCTGCATCGTATACATGGCCTAAACCCAGCTTGGGCTGCATTATGTGCAAACTGATAATACGTGACGTTTTTTTCGTGTGCGGTAGGAGCTGGGCATATTGGTCTGCAATATATGCCCGTACTTTTAACAGCAACATAAAAAAGCCCGTCAAAACGAGGATCGCGACTCTGACGTGCTTTTTGCCAATGTGAAGTGTCCATAAACGGCTCTATAAATTAAACCTTATAGAGCCTAGCTTATACAAAAAAAACTGTATTACTAGCCATATTCGGCACTCAACCAATAGCCAATAAATAACGCCTTTGTACTTCTTGCCAATTAATTACATTATAAAATGCAGCGATATACTCAGGGCGCTTATTTTGATATTTCAAGTAATAGGCATGTTCCCATACATCAAGTCCCAAAATAGGGATATTTCCCTGCATTAAAGGGCAATCTTGATTAGCACTATTTTGTACAATCAGCTTTTCATCTGGAGTGACGCATAACCACGCCCAGCCACTACCAAATTGGCTAATTGCAGCGGCTGTAAATTCCTCTTTAAATTCATCAAAACCGCCGAGTTGCTCATTTATAGCTTGGGCCACAATACCTTCAGGTTTACCACCTCCTTGCAGGCTCATTACTTGCCAAAACAAACTGTGATTAAAGTGCCCACCTACGTGTTCTTGAACCGCTTTTTGCAATTGAGTGGGCAGCTTACTTATATTAATAAGTAACTCCTCAGCATTTACGTTGGCATATTCAGTGTTCTCTAATGCTGTATTAGCCTTATTTATGTAGGTTTGATGATGTAAAGTATGATGAATATACATTGTTTTACTGTCTATATGAGGCTCAAGCGCATCGTATTCATAATTAAGTGCTGGCAAGGTAAACGCCATAAATTACTCCTTTATTTTAATGTAGCAGGCTGTTTGTTGAGTCTTTAGAGCATAAGCAAAAATTCACTTGCTCAATCAGTTCTGGAAAAGAAGGATAACGCTGTGCAAATGCAATAAGTTCAGCAGAGGTTTTGAGGTAATGATGCTTACTCACTTTTTGTATATCGTAATGAGTATGCTTAATTAATGAAGAGAGTGTTAAGTGTACTTCGCATAACCATTTACATGCATTTTCAGGCTGTTGCATAGCAATATAGGTATCAGCTAAATTATGTGAAGCAACAACAAGTGCGGGTATACAATGCTCAATAGCATGAATGGCATTATTATTAATCTGAGCGTATAAAAACTGCTGAAGGAGATGATCTGCGAGTGTTTTGGCTAATAAGTATTTATCGCGTGCTTCGAGTAAAGCACCTTGTTCAAATGCATAATTACCTTGCATTATGTTCGACTGCCAAGGGCTTAATGCTTGTTCAAGATAGAGTAGATCTGGCTGGGGCTGTTTTTGACTTGAGATCATATAATCATCTGCACATTTAATTATTGAGTGTGTATTTAACTTACACACCCAACAACGCAAATGCAAATGATTTTCATTAACTATTTAGCGAAATCTAATAATTCCTGCCCTGTTAAGCGATATATAATCCATTCGTTTTGTGGCTTTGCACCAATGCTATTGTAAAAATCGATAGCGGGTTTATTCCAATCAAGGACCACCCATTCAAAACGGCCACAGTTATTACTAATCGCATTATTAGCTAAGTGCTTCATAATGGCTTTGCCTGCACCATTGCCACGACTATCAGGGCTTACATATAAATCTTCTAGGTACAGGCCATTTTTACCTAACCAGGTAGAGTAATTATAAAAATATACTGCAAAACCAATTGGCTCATCGCCTTCTAAACAAATTATGCTGTGCGCGGTTGCTCCTTCGCTAAACAAAGTATCTAGAATTGCTTGTTCATCTGTTTTTACCGCATCAGGTTCTTTTTCGTATATGGCAAGTTCGGTAATAAAGTGCAAAATTGTTTTTGCGTCACTTGGTTTTGCATCACGTATTATAACGGGTTTACTCATTGTATTTTGACCTTAAATATACAGCTCTAATTTATCTTTTAAAATATCTAATTGAATAGGTTTACTCAAGTAATCATCCATTCCAGCAGTTATACAGCGCTCTTTATCGGAGTCCATTGCATTAGCAGTGATGGCAATAATTTTTATATTTTTGTGCTGCTCACCCGCGACCCCTTCGCGTATAGCTGCAGTTGCCCCAAAGCCATCCAAAACTGGCATTTGGCAATCCATAAGTACAAGCTTAAAGAATCCTGAATCATGCGCTTTTAATATATCAATTGCCAATTGACCATTCCCGGCAATCGTAACGTCACAATTAAGCTTTTTGAGCATTAATTTAGCCACCTGTTGGTTAATGGGATTATCTTCTACAAGTAGTATTTGGGCAGATTCCTGCACCTTTTCTTTTTTAAGTGACGAAATATAGCCTGACGTAACAAGTGGAAGTGTCTCGCCTGCATCATTACTCGTTATAACCGACAGTGCAGAAATTAAATCGGCAGTGGTTACTGGTTTAGGAAAATATGCCTGAAAGCCAGCGTCAGAATAACGCTGAGCGCCTTCCATACCAGCAATACTAGTCATCATTACAAGTGGCATTGATTTATAATGTGCATGTGCTTTTAGTGCTTTACAAAGCTCTATGCCGTCCATTCCTGGCATTTGCATATCAAGCACTGCAATATCGTACATACAATTTTTGCTTTCATATTGCTGCGCGCACATATCAAGTGCTTGATGTGCATCGCATGCAAGCGCAACCTTAGCGCCCCAATGCTCAAGCTGTTGTAAAATTACTATCCGATTTGTTTCGTTATCATCAACAACTAAAACCGTTAACTCTTTCATATTAATATTAGGAATATAACGCTCTTTTTGATCGCCAGGGGTCAGCATTATAGTGGCAGTAAAGGTACTTCCTTCGCCGGCTTCACTACTAAGAGAAATTGCCCCACCCATTAGCTCACAAAGCTGCTTACAAATAGCCAGCCCTAAGCCACTGCCCCCGTATTCACGCGTTGTTGATGCATCTACTTGAGAAAACGGAGTAAATAATTGCTGCTGTTTTTCTAAACTGATCCCTATACCTGAGTCTTTTATACTGACAATAAATTCTAAGCCTTGAGCCACTTTATTAACTTTCGCACTTACAACAACCTCGCCTTTACTCGTAAACTTAACGGCGTTACTTAGTAAATTAGTAAGTACTTGGCGAATTCGCCCAGGATCACCGCATAACTGCGAAGGTTCAAGTGCAACCAAATCTAAAATTATTTCAATCCCTTTGTCTTGAGCTGTAAATGCTTGCGCGGCAGCAACTTCACCAATTAAATCGCGGGCATTAAAGTTAATTTCTTCAAGCTCAATTTTACCCGCTTCAGCTTTAGAGAAATCTAAAATATCGTTAATGACACCCAATAAAGAATGTGCACTTGTTTTGGCTATATCGACTTTAGTTTCTATTGGTTTAGGTAATGACTCTAATTGAACAAGCTCTAGCATACCGAGTACACCATTCATTGGCGTTCTTATTTCGTGACTCATGGTTGCTAAAAATTGGCTCTTGGCAATGGCTGCATCTTCTGCTTTTACAAGCGCTACTTTAAGCTCCTCACTGATTACTTTACGTTGCTGAGAAATTAAAGTACTTCCCACTAAAGTAGCTAATGATCGAAGATACGTTTCTTCACTTTGCGTCCAATAGTGGTGCTCGCCAACAGTTTCAGCACATAAAATACCTAAATTACCATCGCCTGTTGCTATAACTGCATCAAGTATTGATTTAATATTGAGTGGTTTTGCATACGCTTCTATAAAATCAACAGTTGCCGGATGAGTATAAACATCATCAATAGCCACTAAGTTTTGCTCATAAATGGCGTTATAATATGCAGGATAGTCTTTAGCAGTTAAAACAGCATCTGTATCTACAAACCCTTGCCCATCTATATATAAGCTATGACACGCCATCACGTCTCGTTGTTCGTTAAAAATCCATACCGACGCACGTGCAATATTTAGCACTTCACACATAGATTTAACCGCTAGCTTTTTAACTTGCTCTACATCACTATTTTGCACTTCAGGTGCGACTGTAAGCGCGGCTAAATTTTTGTTATAGCGGTTTGCTTTTTCGCTTTCGAGTTCAAGGCGTTTATGTGCGTCAATACTTTGAAATGAGCCAAAAACACGCACACATTTACCATCTTTAAACTCTGTTTGCCCCATCGATTTAACCCAGCGTTCTTGCCCAGCATAGGTTAAAATAATAAGTTCAACACTCCAGCTTTCACCTAATGTTACTGCGCATTCAAACAAAGTATTTATAGTATCTCGGTGCACTCCTGGTTTATAAAAATCAATTGCGGTATCTATCCTCGGCTCAAATCCCTCTGGTACTTCGTGGATAACTTTAACTTCATCAGACCAATAAAGAGTATGTGCTTCTAAGTCAATTTCCCATGCACCAATCTGCCCTTGCTTACTCATTGACTCTAGCAAGCTTTGCTGACGATTTATTTTTAATTGCGTATTGTATCGCTCTGTAATATCTAAAATAAATCCATCTAAATACAAAACGTTACCAGTTTCATCGTAAATTGCTTGGCCTTTTTCATTTACCCAATGCAAAGAGCCATCGCGAGCTGTAATTCTATACTCAACAGACCATGACTGCTTAGCACTGGCACAGCGTAAAATTTCAGCTTTTATTTTTTTAGAATCGTCTTCGCATATTAAATCAAAAAAGCTTAGAGCATCATTGCCTATCAACTCATCAGGTGAATAGCCTGTTATCTCACTTGCTTGCTCACTCATATAAAGTGTGCTTAATTTATCATCAAATTTACACCGATAAATAATACCCGGTATATTTGATACCAAAGATGCAAATCTATCTCGGCTTCCTTGCAGTTCAAGTTCAGTTGCTTTTTTATCTGAGATATCTAAGTGAGTACCTATCATTCGCTTAGGCGAACCATCACTATTCCATTCAACCACTTTAGCTGTATCAAGCACCCACACCCAGTGGCCATTTTTATGCTTCATACGCGCTTCACTTTCGTAGTAATCTGTTTCACCAGCAAAGTGCGCTTTTAGCTTTAAGTCTGATTCAATTAAATCCTCTGGGTGAATAAATTTATACCAAGTTTGTATTGTACAAGGCTCTATTTCACTCAGTTTATACCCTATAATTTCAGCCCAACGGTTATTTAAAACAGCTACGTTAGTATCAATATACCAATCCCAAATACCTACAGCAGTTGTATCTATCACTAACTGCAACTGTGTTTTATGCTGCTCAAGTTCTAGTTCTTGCAGTTTAAGAAATGTCATATCGGTACGAATAGCAATATAGCTTTGCGGTTTACCGCTTTCATCTAAAAATGGCGCAATGGTCGTATCTACCCAATAAAAACCACCATGCTTCGCTTTATTGCATATTTGCCCGTTCCATACATCTCCGCGTTTGAGGGTTTTATACATATTTTTAAAAAATTCTTTTTCGTGCTTTCCTGAATTTAAAATACGATGGTTTTCACCTATTAATTCATATTCATCATAGCCACTAATTTCGCAAAATTTCTTATTTACAAAAGTAATGGTGCCATGCAGATCAGTTACTGCAACAATGGCATGTTCATCTAATGCGCTTTTTTGCTCAGCTAATTGTTTTAATGCAATTTGAAGTGCAGAGCGTTGTTTTTGCAGTATGCTTTGCTGTTCTGCTTTTACGGCCACTAACTTACGCAGGCCTAATGAAAGCTGATTAAACTCTATGCTGTCGTTTATTATTGGCACTTTAACCACATCACCTTTGGTAATGTTTTCAACAATTTTAGCTAAGTTAATTAAAGGACGAGAAAGCCGACGACCAAACCACCACGACGACGTTAATATAAGTAGTAATGCCCCCATATTTGTTAATATAGCGAGCTGCTTATAATAATTAGATCCTTGCAATGCAACGTCTTTTGGTTTTGATACAAGTAATTGCCAACCAGATTCATTTAAAAACTCTAAAGAATTAATATACCCATATAAAGTGGCTTCATCTTTATTACTATAAGAAAAAACACGTTGTATTGGTGAGCCATTCTGAGAGAAAAATAGTGGTTGGGCATCGTCTGTATTATTACTTTTTTGAATTTTATTATTGTGCATAACATAAAATGTTATGTCTTTATTAGCTGTGTGTATTTTACTTAGATTATTCAATAAGCCGTTTAAATTTATATCTGCGAGCAATATGGTTTGTAACTTATTTTCGCCATTTAATACCGGTAAACCAATAATATGATACTCACGCCCTGAGACAGTCATTGACTGAAATTGAATTTCTCCTGTATTTTTAATACCAGAACGAATGTCGTTAAAACGTTGGTCTTTAATAACATTAAAAAAGGGGGATTTGGGGAGTGAATTAACGAGGTCTACATCAATAAGCTCTACATTATTAACAAAGTCGTACTGCTCAACAAATTGACTGATTAATTTTTGCTTTTTAGCAGGGCTAATATCAAGCTGTGTCCTGAGCAAATATAAGTCTTTAACATGGTCCGCAAACCAAATATCAGCAAATTGCTTGCCTATATTATTAAGCTCGTTTAGTTCAGTGTCTGCATTTTGTTTAAGGGTGCGATTTACGTGTTCAAGACTAAACCAAGTAAGTATACAAAGTGGCCCTAAGGCTATAATTATAAAGGTTATAATTAACTTACTTCGAACAGATTGTCCTTTACCTGTTAATTCACCAAAGTTTAAACCTTTGTCCATGCTTAATACCCAGCAGCTTTTAATCATTTAATATTACTTACATTAATGCACTAAATATATAAAGACGCAAGTTTTGAGCTGTAAACTCCTTAAAAAATCGACATTTAGCGTTACAATCTTAAATTCGCGCATTCAAAAAAAGTACGTCTTTATTACTAACTTACAATTGCGTTCATTTACACTATAACTCCTGTAGCTGTTTTAAATCACCCATGATATAAGCAATATTCAATCAAAGCATTTGAGAGCATTATGGCGCACGATCACTCACATAGTCATGTAGACGAAAACCAAAGCAATAAACAACTCACCGTTGCTGTGGTTATTAATGTATTGCTAACCGTAGCCCAAGTTATTGGCGGGATATTTTCGGGCAGTTTGTCACTTATAGCCGATGCCCTTCATAATTTAAGTGATGCTGCCGCTATATTTATAGCCTTGGTTGCACGTAAAGTTGGTAATAAACCTGCTGACGGCACTCATCACTTTGGCTATAAACGCGCAGAAATACTCGCCACACTTTTTAATAGCAGTACATTAATATTAATTGGCGTGTATTTAATTTTTGAAGCCATTTCGAGCTATTTAAACCCTCAACCAATTAATGGCTGGATAGTTGTGTGGGTGGCAGCAATAGCATTGGTAATCGATTTAGCAACCGCATTTTTAACCTACCGAGCAGGTGCAAATCACAGCATAAATATAAAGGCGGCTTTTATCCATAACGTATCTGATGCAATGGCGTCTATTGTGGTAATTATTGCGGGCACCTTAATTATTTTATACCAATGGTACATTGTCGATTTAATTGCCACTGTACTTATTTCTATCTATGTAATTTATCATGGCATTTTACTATTAAAGCAAAGCTGCAAAATTTTAATGCAAGCAGCACCCAATAACATCGACACACATGCTATATCACATGCTATTGGTAGTGAATTTAATATCGAATCTGTAACCAGTATTAAGCTTTGGCAACTAGACGATAAAGAAAACTACTGCGAGCTTGTTATTAGCACTCAGCAAGCAATTGATTTGCCAGCCGTAAAAAGCTTTTTACACGACAATTTTAATATCGAAAACTGCATAATAGAAATCCAACCAAATACACAACTATTTAATTGAAAACAGCTCGTATTATCATTTACAATATTGCCATTAACTCATAATGAGATACCGTTTTTGAAACTTTGGTTACGTAGAATTCATTTAGGCCTTGCCCTTATTAGCGGACTATTTTTATTAATAGTGAGCTTAACCGGTGCTGTTATGATTTATGCAAAAGACATACAGCACTTAATAGAACCCGCAAAATGGCAAGTAACACCACAAGCAAATTTAATGCCTTACGATGAGCTTATACAAAATGTACAAGCTCAAACTAAGCAAAAAATCACCTTTTTTATGCCCGAACAAGCGCCAAACGCCGCATGGCAATTTAGGTTAGCTAATAAATACTACGCCAGTGTTGATCCCTACTCAGGGAGAGTGCTAAACGTCTATGAATCAACCGATACGATTTATGGGTTTGCTATGGGATTACATCGTTGGCTGTTGTTTGAAGACAGTGAGGGTGAAAAAACCTTTAGAAATTGGATGTCGGTATGTGCATTGCTACTTTTAATAAATGTATTACTCGGCTTTTATTTATGGGTAAAACCTAAAAACAGAATTAAGCGTTTAGCTATAAAACCAAAAGCCAAATTTAGAGTGCTCATGTATCAATTACATACCGTACTGGGTGTTTACTTTTTTATACCGCTGGTACTTATTGCCTTCACTGGCATGGCATTTAATTGGAAAACACAAACTCAATCGGTATTAGAATTTGTAACGTTTAATAAAGTAGAACAAAGGCCTAAAGCACCGAAAATAATACAGCCCTCTCAGGCTACTTTAGACTATAACAAAGCAATTAAAAATGCAGAGAACGTATTTCCAGATGGCAAAGTATATAGAATTTATTTACCTAAAAAAGCCGACGAAGCAATAGCACTGAGAATGCAAAACCCTGGCGAAAGCCACGCTTACAGCTGGGTTTGGACTAACCCATTTACTGGTAAAGTATTAAACTCATTTGACGCCAGTAAAACCAACTTCACAACACAAACATGGAACTTTAAGTATAAGTTTCACATTGGTGATTTTGCAGGCCCTATTGTGCAGTTTTTATGGTTATTAATAGCCCTTTCACTCGCATTTTTTATTGTAAGCGGTGTGTATTTTTGGTTAAAACGCCATAAATGGAAATAAATCTCATTAACACTTGCGTCATTAGTTGATAATAATTACCATTACGGGAACTATTATCAACTAAGACACCCTATGTTAAAAACTTCGCTTTGCCTTATTGCTGTTGCAATAAGTACTAACACGTTAGCAAATGAAAATAATAAAAATGAATACACTTCTGATCAGTTAGAGCATGTCATTGTATCTGGCAGCCGCATATCAGAAAGCATAGACGAAGTACCTGCCTCGATTACCGTTATAAATCAGCAACAAATACAACAGCATTTAAAAGTAAGCTCAGAACTGGGAAGCTTACTCGCGCAAATGGTTCCAGGGCTAGCTCCCGATACCGGCAGTTCAAGTAATTCAGGACAAACACTACGCGGCCGCGCGCCATTAATAATGATTGATGGCGTACCGCAATCAACCCCTCTTCGTAATGGCTCTTTAGGCGTAAAAACGCTTGATGCAAGTGCCATAGCGCGCATTGAAGTCATAAAAGGCGCAACGTCTATTTATGGTAATGGTGCCTCAGGTGGCATTATTAACTACATAACAAAACAGGCTCGCAGTGATGGTAAGCCTGAAGGGGAGATTAGTATTTCAAGTCGCTTTAGCGCTGTTAAATTAGCAGAGAGCGGCGGTGGCAGAATATCGGCTGCGGTAAACGGTAAGCTCGATAAGCTAAGCTATCTGTTAACAGCAAGCTATGAAGAAAACGGCGTACAACGCGACGCCGAAGGCGATATTTTAGGCTTACAATATGGTTTATCCGACTCTGAAACTCAAAACTATTTTACCAAACTAACTTATGATTTTGACGACGAAAAACAACTTCAGTTTAGCTACAACTTTTACAGCTCACAACAAAAAACAGACTTAGGCGATGTGACTGGCGATGGCAATATAGGGGAAAAAACATACGCTATACACGTCCCCTTAGCGCTTCAAAAACAAGGTAAACCGCAAGGCCCAGAAGGCAACGAAAATATAACCCTAAAATATGTTGATTACGCGTTGTTTGAAAACACACAAATGACCCTCGATCTGTATAAACAAAATATAGAAAACGTATTCTTTTTCTCAACCGCTTTAGCCAATCTTGATGAAGGTTATAGCGGTGGTCAATCGGTTATTAAATCAGATAAGCAAGGTGCAAGAGCTACATTTAATAGCCAGTTTGATTTTGAAAACGTAACAGCCACCCTAATCTACGGTATTGATGCCTTAAACGATAAAACATCGCAACCTTTAGTAGATGGCCGTGTGTGGGTGCCAGAAATGGACATGGAAAGTGTGGCTGGCTTTTTACAAACCAAATGGGTAATAAACGACGACATTATTGTAAAAGCGGGTGTAAGAAACGAAAGCATTGATTTGAGCGTAAGTGACTACCAAACGCTAAAACTTTGCAAAACCGCATCGCAATGTTCAGTACCATTAAATGTGCGTGGCGACACCATTAATTACGATGCAACAACCTATAATGCCGGTATTAAATATAACTTAACAGATGCATTTAGCCCGTTCTTTAGTTACTCACAGGGCTCTGATATTTCTGATATTGGTCGCTTACTTCGCGCAGCGACCGTTGACGATATTGCGCTAATTCAAACCCAAGCTTCAATAATCGATAATTACGAAGTTGGTTTTACTTCACAGTTTGAAAACGTGCGTTTTGAATTTGCTCTTTACAGAAGTACCTCAGAGCTTGGTACAAGTAATGAGTATAATGAAACAACGGGTGTTTACGAACCTGTACGCGCACCACAAGAAATATGGGGTTACGAAGGGTTAGTTAACTACACTATTACCGAAGACCTTAAATTAAGCGCAACTTATAGCTATGTTGAAGGTAAAAACACTGAAGCGGATGAGTACTTAGGGGCAGCTCAAATTAGTCCACCTAAAGCCACTGCTAATTTAACGTGGCAAACAAATGACGAACTATCACTTGCAATGAGCTTTTTATATGTAGGCGACAGAAAGCGTTTTGATAAAAATGCGCAAGGCCAATACTCTGGCGATCAGGGCCCCGTTAGTAGCTACAACACATTTAACTTAAGTGGCCAATACAATGTTAACGCTCAATGGAGTGGGTATTTTGGAATAGAAAACCTATTCAATAGTGATTACTACCCTGCCCGCGCACAGGCATACACCTACGGTGGATACAATATTAAAGGATTAGGCACAACGGCAACGCTGGGTGCTAAATATCAATTTTAACAAATAAGCACGCGTAATAGGCATGCCCTGCATGCCTATATGCTCAACAAATCCCGCATAAATAAACGTCTCGCTTTTTCCTATCAATCATGATCTTGTATTAGATGCTAATGCAAATAAAAAACTGTCCATAAACCAAGCAGTAACGCAAACTTAAATAAGAATCAAAACCAATAGTAACGCAATGATTTTTATAGAGAAAACTTGCAATATAGGCTATTTGTACTACACTGCATACAATTGAAATAGTTAAGGCGATTTATCATGAAAGGTAATCAAAAAGTAATCGATGCGTTTAATACATTGTTAGCTAACGAATTAGCAGCAATCGATCAGTATTTTATACACTCGCGCATGTATGACGACTGGGGTTTAAACAAACTATACGATCGCCTTAACCACGAGATGGAAGAAGAAAAAGATCACGCAGACTGGCTTATTAAGCGCATCTTGTTTTTAGAAGGTGTACCAAATATGACTAAGCGCCGTGATTTACTTATCGGTAACGATGTAAAAAGCATGATGCAAAACGATTTAACACTAGAGCTTGAAGTAGTTGCGTGTGTTAAAGACGTCATCGCAATATGTGAAAAACAACAAGATTATCAATCTCGTAGCATTTTAGAAAAACTGTTATTTGATACCGAAGAAGACCATGTTTACTGGTTAGAGCAGCAACTTGGCTTAATTGATAAGATTGGTTCTGAAAATTACCATCAAGCACAAATGGCTTAGTAGGAGCATATTATGAAAGGCGATAAAGACGTTATTGCAGCGCTTAATAAAGTACTCGCTAATGAGCTTGTTGGTATTAACCAATACTTTTTACATGCACGCATGTTTAAAGATTTTGGTTTCACTCAACTAGACAAAGCAGATTACAAAGTATCAATTCAAAAAATGAAAAACGCCGATCGTTTAATCGAACGTATTTTGTTTTTAGAAGGCTTACCAAATCTTCAAGACTTAGGCCGATTACGTATTGGTGAAAACAGCGAAGAAATGATTGCAGCTAATATGAGTTTTGAACTTGATACTATTGGCGAGTTGCAAAGCGCAGTAAAACTGGCTGAAAGCAAAAAAGATTACATTACCCGCGAAGCCCTTGATCACATTTTAAATGAGCAAGAAGAGCAAATTGATTGGTTAGAAACCCAACAATTGCTTATTAAAAATACGGGTATTAAAAACTACTTGCAGTCTCAACTGTAAATAGTAACAAGCATAAAAAAAGCAGCTAAAAAGCTGCTTTTTTTATATCTGAATTTTATATGTAATTAAGCAACTTGATCCGTTACATCCGCAATTTGAATAAGTCTGCGATTAAGGATCTTTTTAGTACAACCACAACACTTACCGCATTGGCTGCCTACTTTAAGCTCTTTAGTTAATTCACGCATGGTCGTTGCACCATCGTCAATTGTTTGCTCAATTTTTTTATCAGTCACACCGTGACATAGACAAATATACATGAATACAAACCACTCTCAATTTCATTTAGTGCGTACATAATAATCTAAACGAAAATGGTTATCAATTGTTATTTAACTAATATGTATTATTTTAAACTTTTTTTGGCCAGTGCCACTTAAATTGAGAATTCGCGACAGCTTTAAAAAACTAAACTAAATTCAGCTAAAGTATAGTGCATAAATTGAGCATTGTTAATTAGAGCCTACCTTAAATGTAAGTAAAATTAGGTTTAGCTAAATATTTTAATAGTTGAATGGTTGAATGGTTGAATGGTTGAATGGTTGAAAATTAATTACATTAAGGCTTTAAAAACCTTAATGTATAAATACGGAATTTACGGGTCGGTTATTTCCGATTTATGCCAGTGCAGATCGGATAAGCGAAGCGCCATCCGACACAGTAAAATACCTTGTCAATTATTATCAACATCTTATGTTGTCGAATGGCCGGAGATGGATGGTCGCAACCTTAGACACTTATTAGCAGTATATTAGTCAGTGTTAGTAAATTTTGCATAATTAGTAGTGATTTTCGTTCCTTTTTCAGTTTTTGTTATTATTGCTTTTTCAATAAAAACAACTGAGTTACCCAAATAGATCTTTACACTACCACTGGCTATTTCCGGTGTAGCTGTTTCCCACTTTGAATCAACTAACACTTCATAAGTAAGAGTTTTTGGCAAGAAAATCTCTACATTGTTACTGTAAACTCGATAATCATTATTTTTAGATGTTGTAACTTTATCTGAGTGTATCTTAATATCTGATGCCATTGTAGATGGCACTAGAAATAAAACACTACTGAAAATGGCTGCAATCATTGAAGATAACACTGCTATTTTGGATTTAGAGTGATTTTTCTTTAATGGGATTTCAGGCTGGAATAACTTAGTAACAT
This sequence comes from Pseudoalteromonas sp. 31A1, assembly GCF_011378815.1. NCBI lineage: Bacteria > Pseudomonadati > Pseudomonadota > Gammaproteobacteria > Alteromonadales > Pseudoalteromonadaceae > Pseudoalteromonas > Pseudoalteromonas sp. 31A1. The sequence goes on from NZ_WTKY01000009.1 coordinate 122,590, forward strand.
CTAGCTCAAAACAGGAAGCTAATGCTTTAACAGTTTCCAATGAACCTGAACCATTATTTTCTACTCTTTGAATGGTTCTTAAACTTACAGCACTAACATCAGCTAAATGTGCTGACTCCAAGCTCTGACTTTACGTTCTTCTATAATTTTTTTAGCGTTTAGTTTCATTTCCATTTGTATTTCTCACATGAATATATTGAAGCTATATCCTGTTCAAAAACTCCTTTTTTGTATACGACACATTTGCGTCACCTTAACGACAGGTCAATGCCATACTGCTAACAGCTTTATCAAAGGTTCCCTATCTTAGAGCGAAAACGTCCTTATTTCATGAGCTTCTATTATTATCAAATAGTGTAAATTATTACCAGCTATAAATATTATGCTTACTGTAGTTTATTTACACATATGAAAAAGGAGATAGTTTCCTTTTATTCTTACTAAGTTAATGACAACTCACCTGACCGTCTGCTTCTCGCTCTTTCCTGACTATCAACTAATTGCCAAAAGCTAACTTTATTACTCCCGAATAAATTAACTATGTTCTATTCTTAATATTTACCGCTTAAAAGTTTTGTGGAATAATGCCCGCCTCTTAGGGGAGTAGCCCGCTCAGTAATGAGTAAACTTATCAACATAATTGCACCTCATGTGCATGGTAAGTTTGTAATGTTGTAGCAAGCGTTATCGGCGAGACCTAGGTAGACACTATCCTCATGGCGGGAGATAGTTGTTTGCCTTGGTTTAGTATTCCCGCCTGTAAGAATCAATAATGGAAGTTTTTTTAACCTCAACCGTCACTGTCACACTTGCCGAAATAGGCGATAAAACTCAGCTTTTATCACTCCTATTAGCAGCCCGTTTTCGTAATAAAAGCGCGCTTATTCTTGGTATTTTAGCCGCAACCTTACTCAATCATGGTTTATCAGCGTGGTTTGGACAGTGGTTAAGTAATAGTTTTTCTTCTGAATATTTGCCTTGGCTTGTAAACATCAGCTTTATTGTTGTTGGCCTTTGGCTATTAGTTCCAGACAAAGACGAAGCTGTAAGTAGTAAATACGATAGCTACGGGGCTTTTTTAGTCGCTTTTGTATTATTTTTTATTGCAGAAATTGGTGATAAAACACAAATAGCGACGGTGTTGTTAGGGGCACAATATCAGTCTGTGTTTTGGGTAACAGTAGGAACTACGTTAGGTATGCTAATTGCTAACGTGCCTGTTATATACGCTGGTAATGCATTACTAAAAAGAATATCTCTAAACACCGTACGTGCTATTGCTGCTTGTGTGTTTGTGTCATTAGGTATTTATGGCTTAGTTACAATTTAATCAATATTTAAGCTCGCAACTGTTGATTTAAGTGCGAGCTTTAGTTTTTCCTGCACGTTATTTATGCATTATTTACACAGTAACATCCCTTGGTTTGTGTAATTAAGAGGTTTGAGTTAAAACCAGCAGCTAAATTAGTGACCGCAGTTTCAACAAAACCACTTCCTTGGGCACAAGCTAACCCTTCAGAGAGCGGCCCAGCATAAACAAACTCACCGTTTTTATTAATAATAACGGCGGCAGGCGTTGCCGGAATAACGTGTTTAAGCTTTGGTGTTAATTCAACTTGTACAACCTTCATAGCTTTATTGGCAGCAAAAGAGGTTAACGATGAAATATGCGGCTTAGCTTGTATAGTACACCCGCATTTTTTTTCTGTTATAAGCACTAAAGACGGCTCACCAGTATCAACCCAATCCAATTGCTTTTTAAAGTTATTAAACCAGTGTTTTTGCAATAAAACTTTTGAGCTATCAAACGGTTTAAGCTGCTCTAATTGAAAATAAACTAACCCTGCAACAACACAAATAAGCCATGTAGCTATAAGCGAAAATACGAAAGTGTTAGATTTATTTAAACTTGGCAATGCTTTGCTCTAACACATCAATACTTACATCGATTAACTGCACCTTAGCGGTTAACTGCTGCACTATTTGCGTATCTTGGTACTGATTTTGGCGCATAGTATCAGTACTGCTTGCTATTAATTCAGTATTACCTGCCTGCTCAGCTACAACTTGTGCAACTGAATCAGAGCTTGAAGATACTGCGGCTATTTGCTCGCTCATTGCTGAAATATTCTCTTTCATTGCAGCACTAATACTTGTTAAATCGACTACAAAATTCACACACTGACTCATTGATTGTGTTGACGTTTTACTATTATTAACAAGATCTTTTAATGTTAGACTAATTTTATCTGTTGTTGCTTTACTATGGTTAGCTAAAGATCTTACCTCATCAGCAACGACAGCAAAACCTCGACCATGTTCGCCTGCACGGGCAGCTTCAATAGCGGCATTTAAAGCAAGTAAGTTTGTTTGCTCAGCAATACCTGATATCTCATTAAGAAGACCTGAAATAACATCGCCCGCTGCCACTAAGTGGTTTATTTTTTCTTCGGTATGGTTAAGTAGTGTTAACAACTCTCTACTTTTAGCGTCTGTTTGAAGCACTTCTTTTAATGCATCACCTGCAGATTGTGTAATGTGATCAACTTGGCGCTTAAGTACCTCACTTTCTTCTTCTACAAGTTTAAAACCATTAGCAACTTGAGCGCCAGAATTAGCAATATCATCAGTTTGTTGTGTACGCTGCACTGCACCACCGGCCAGCTGATCATGAACATGTATAAGCTCTTGTGAGTTTTTTTGCAGTGATTCTGATTGAGTTTGTACCTGTTTAATAACATCAGATAAGTAATCTAGTAACGTGTTAAACCCTGTTACAGCCTCACTTTTAGTGTCATCAGCACGAAGAGAGAGTTTAATGTTTTCAGGGTCTTTCATTATTTGCTCTGTCGCATAACTTAAAGATAAGCCAGCACGACGTTCGCGTTGCAACATTACGGCAATGTAGCCTGCAACTAACACTTCAACTATTGCGTATCCAGCATGAATAAGCACCGTAGTAAAAGCAAGCCTATCAGGGTCAAATACATAAAATCCTGTATTTTGAGTTTGTAAATAATAAAAAGATAAATGATGAACAGCTACAAATACAATTGTAGTAATAAACACTCGCCACTGTACAAAAACAATTAACATGGGCATTAAAATAAATATTTCAAAATGGACTTCAATCAGCCCAAAAGTTTGTTGTATGTGCAAAAAAGAAAACATCATTATGGCGGCAGCTACAACATGAGGGGTAACAGGACTATCCCCTTGTGTGTTTAAAAGCCATATAGGTAATAAACACAATGGCAAACCTATCATAAAGGCCTGCGCTAATGTGTCGAAATACAAGCCAATAGCGATAGATTCGACAAACAAAAGACTAAAAATAATTGTAAATAACCGGCCAATACTAGACATAAGAACCTTAAAATTGTTGTTTGCACTGTTGTTTTATAAAGCAGTCTGCAATATACGTATCAAAACGAGTTTCAGTTTACTGAACACAATAATAAACTACCGACACGTCAAAAAATAATACATTTAATTTATATTATATACATGCGGTCTACTTAATTATAGGCAGTATTTTTTTAAACGTAGGCGTTGCTGCTTTTTTTGTCCATTGAAAAACAACTATTTCAGCGCATGAAATTACCGAACCAGCTTGGCGTAGCTGTTCAATCGCCAAATTTTTATGTTGCGGATTTCTCGAGCCAACTCCGTCGTGTACGATAATAACTTCAAAACCATTTTCTATTAAATCTAAGCATGTTTGTAAAACACACACATGCGCTTCAGTGCCAACAACAACAACTTGCTTTTTACCATAGCTTTTTAACTTATCAACAAAGCCAGGCTCTGCACACGCACTAAAGTACGTTTTATGAAAATACGTAGCATTAGGTAACGTATTTTTAATTTGCTGATTAGTCTCGCCCAACCCCTTGACATATTGCTCGGTTATTAAGACTGGGACGCCGTGAATAATACCCGCCTGCGCTAACTGCAATGTACTTTTTAAAATATTCGGAAAGTCTTTAATTGCAGGAGCAAGCAACTCTTGTAAGTCTATTATTAATAACACGCTATTTTTTGCATCAATATTAGATAAAACCACTATACTCTCCTTATGAATATTAACTGTTATCTATATAGATTAGCTCACTATTTGAAAATAGAGCTTTTAACTTTACGTATATTATTTGCAATTAAAAAATAAAAACTTATGCTATATTTACTATCTAGCTAAGTATCATCCTATCCTCCACTGAGAGTGTTTATAAGTGCGTTTGAGCAAACTTTTTTTTCATATCACCATTGTTTTTTTACTATGCATCCAAAGCACTTTTGCATCACAAAACTATGCTCAACAATTACAACGAATTTCTACTGACGAAGGTCTCTCGCAAAGTTACGTTTTGCAGTCGCAAGAAGATGACATTGGCTTCATATGGATAGCAACCCAACAGGGTTTAAACCGTTTTGATGGTTATAAAGTAAAAACTTTTAATGGTGGCTTTGGCTTAGATAAACACTATATTTATGCATTATTTAAAGCCGAAGACGGAAAAATCATTGTCTCAACTGATCTTTCTGGTGCGTATATAATAGATCCCCTCACTTTAAAAACCGAAAAAATCTATTCTGGTCAAATAGATAAAGAAAAAAAGATGTTTTCTCCAATCTCCGCAATGACTCAGCAACAAGATACTTTTTACTTCGCCATAGATGGTCAAATATATACATTTGATGAGACGAGTAAACACTTTACACTTAAGCTAGCACTCCCAAATAAAAGGGACTACATTAGGTCATTAACGATATATAAAAACACTTTATATATTGGTACAAATGATGGTTTATACACTGCAAATATAGATAATTCAGAACTTGTAAAAATCCCTCTTCATCCCCCTGAAAAAAATACGATAGATAATATAAACGTCAAATTTTTAAGTGTTGATAATGAATTAGGATTACTTGTTGGTACTGTCGAAGGTATGTATCAATTAGCATTTGATAATAACAAAAATATATCTGCAGCAAATGTTACAACATTAATTCCTGATTATAATATATGGGATTATGCCAATACTGTTTACGGCGAGTTTGTAGCAACCGAAAGTGGATTATTTAGTTATCACCGCGAAACCAAAGAGTTAGAGTTCATATTAAATTATGAAAAAAGTAAGTTTAATATTAATGAAAACTCAATCAACGATCTAATGATTGATAAGTCCGGCGTGCTTTGGCTCGCATCTAGAACCCAAGGCGTGTTTACCTGGCCAATTAAAACCCGACGGTTTAAACACATTTTTTTACCCGGTAACAATACTGTTCATGCCACCTACCAAGATAAAAATAATATTATATGGCTAGGAACAGAAGATGGAATTGCGCGCTATAACAAATCAACAAATAAAAGTGAAGTATATTTAAGCTCGACCGACTCAAAAGCAATATACGGAGCATCTGCGGTATTTGATATTTTTGCGTCTTCAATTGGAAACGATCAATTTTTTTGGCTTGTTACTTATGATGGTTTTAAACTTTTTGATAAGCAAACGGGTAAAGTTATTGAAAATAAAGACACAGACAATAATGTAATTAACCAGCTCAACTTATTTGGTTTTGCCCAAGTTGATGCAAATAAATATGCATTTATGTCTGATGATAATTTTTATATTTTTAATGAAACAACCGGAAAAACAAGAATTATTAAAGGACTCAAAGAGCAAGTTGACCCTTTATTTTCTTATGCTTTTTATAAACCCCTCGACACACATCCTGAAGAGTTTGTACTTGGCACATCAAAAAGTTTTTTTAGGTACAACGAAAAAACGAAAACTTTAACGACTATATTTCAGTCATTTAATCCTAAAGAAGATATTTTTTACACTGTAGAAAATTTTTACTTAGACTCAAAACGAAATATCTTATGGTTGGCAACCACCCACGAAGGCTTGCTTGGTGTTGACCCAGTTACTTATGAGAGAAAACACTACATAGGATTAAAAAATTCATTTAATACTGACTCTATCTATTCGTTACTTCCTGATGAAAATGGTTTTTTATGGGCAAGTACCGACAATGGTTTATATCAAATAAACCTAGATACACTCAATGTGGTGAGTTATTCAGTAAAAGACGGGTTGAATATAAACCAATTTACTCCTATAGCAGCAACAACATTAAACGATGGCAGGCTTATATTTGGTAGTAATGCGGGCGCCCTACTTTTTGACCCCTTAGACTTTGATGAAAAAGAATTATTTAAAAAAAATAGTGTAGCGATTACCGATATAAATCTTTTTACCAAAGAGCTCGATTATTACCCTCATAAATACCTTAGCCAACCACTTGATCTCAGTTATGAAGACATGGGCCTTACAGTTAGTTTTTCTAACTTTTCTTACCCCAATATAGACAAAGCATATTATAAGGTAATTCTTTCAGGGCCAACGTCCCTTACATATGAAGACTTACAATCTAACCAAGTGTTTTTCACAAAACTTCAACCCGGTAGTTATTCGCTAAAAATATCAGCACATAATCGCGATGGTATTGTTACAAGCGAACCTGCCACACTTAATATCAACGTGGCCTACGCACCATGGAAGTCGCCCTTTGCTATTGTCGCCTATGTAGTTTTAATAATTGCCGTGTTGTTTTTCATTTTTTGGCAATACCGCAGCCGCCAAGTTGCAATTGAACAAGCCCATAGAGCGACTATTCATTCGCAAAAGCAAACAGAACTCGCGCTTAAAAATAACAAAAGTGGCGTGTGGGATTATAATTTTAAAGATGCTTCCGTAAGTACGCTCAGAGGAAGTGAATTAGGCTATACAGGCTTGCCTGTACGCGTACACATAGAACAATTTTTAGCGCTTATACACCCAGATGACCGACGTCGTTTTGAAAACCAATGGGAAAACTACTTCAAGTACAAAAAACAACAAAACTGGCAAGCAACTTATCGTCTACAGCATAAAAATGGGCATTGGTTATGGTATCAAGATACAGGACAAGTTATATACGATCCTCAAACAAATGAGCCGCTATATGTTTCTGGCATATATACCAATATCACGGAGCAACGGGCTAATGAGCAACAAGCAAAAATTCTAGGTGAAGCGTTTAGCCAAATAAACGACTGGTTACTTATACTCGATAAGCATTTAATGCCATTTTCTGCGAACAACAGTTTTATTGAAACGTTTTCAAGTGAACAAGCAGCCACTAAAATTAGCCCAAAATTATTTATTAGGGCCATTGGTAAAGATAAGTGTAGAGAGTTTGCAAATATTTTAAAAAAATTAAAAGCTACAGAAAACTGGCAAAGTGATGCTTATATAAAAACAGCAAAAAGTAACGAACATCCAATACATATAAGCGCCACAGCCGTAACAAAAGATACTGCAAGCTACTACGTGGTTGTTATTACAGATTTAACTGAGCAAAAACGTGCAGAAAACGAACTGCGCTATTTGGCTAATTTTGATCCTCTAACGCATCTACCTAATCGTAGTTTAATGTATAAAAATATTGAAGACGCGATTAAACATGCCAATGAAAGTAATACACAATGCGCATTATTATTTATTGATTTAGATAAGTTCAAACCTGTTAATGACTCTTTTGGTCACGCAGTGGGTGATAAGCTACTTTGTAATATTACCCAAAGAGTAAACGGTATGCTTGGCGTAAACGCAAAACTTGGCCGTCAAAGTGGTGATGAATTTTTAGTGCTGATTCAAAATATAAAATCGCTTCAGTCTCTTCGCGATACAGTAAGAAAAATTAGTAATGAGTTAGCTAATAAAGTAATTATTGAAGACTTCTCTATTAATATTTCAGCCAGTATTGGCGTCGCTTTATACCCATTCGATGCTGTAACCACCGATATACTTATCCGTAATGCCGATGTTGCGATGATGCACGCTAAACAAGGCGGGAGAAACGACTTTAAGTTTTTTAGCGATGAAATGAATGAGCTGATAAAACAAAAGTTACTGCTCGAAAATGATTTAAAAGATGCAGTAAAAGACAACCGATTTTTTAATCACTATCAGCCCATTATCGACATACAAGAAAAAACAATAAATGGCGTGGAGTTACTCATGCGCTGGAAAAATCAAGGACAGTTGGTATCGCCAGCACTTTTTATACCGGTAGCAGAAGAAACTGGTTTAATAGAACTCCTTACTGAGCAAGCATTGCAACGAGCTCTTATTGAAATTGCACCTATACTCAGCGCAAACCCATTGTTTTATATATCTTTAAACTTATCCCCTAAACACATTTTAAAAACAAACATAACCCAGCGGTTAATGTCCATATTAGCGGACTCTCAAGTTCATCCAAGACAATTAAGACTTGAAATAACAGAGAGTATTTTACTAGAAGATAAACTCAAAGCAGCCAAGCAGCTACAAAACTTAAAAGCTGCTGGGTTTAAATTACTACTTGATGATTTTGGTACTGGTTACTCGTCACTCACCTACTTGAGCCAATTTCCTATTAATGTTATTAAAATAGATCAAAGCTTTGTAAACAGTATTGGTATAGATAAAGGGGATGAATCGATTATTAAGACCATTCTTTCATTGGCCGAAAACCTAGATCTTTACTGTATTGCAGAAGGAGTAGAAACGGGCGAACAGATGATCTTTTTAGCCGAGGTTGGGTGTACTGTACTGCAAGGTTATTACTTTGCAAGGCCAATGGATGCTAAAGACTTACGTAAAAGCGATTGTTTTAGCAATATCATTGATTTGATTTGATTTGATTTGATTTGATTTGATTTGATTTGAAACATTAAAAGCGTGCTAATCATTATTACACGCTTTTATATTAATTAGATGCTACTAATGGATGTGATGGCATTCGTGGCTTTCTATTTGTAATACACTATTGCGTACATTAAATTTTTCAGCTAACAGTTGTTCTACCTTCATACGACATGCTTCATCGTGTTTTTCAATAGTACAATGCTCTTTAAGTACAACGTGCGCCCCGACTACTACACCCTTATATTTGCGCGTTACAGTGACGTTATGGACATTGTGAACATGCTCCATATCTGTAATCTCACTTTCAATATCTGCAACTTTAGGAAGTTTGGCCTTATTTAAGCGTAAACCTTTTATACAACTAATAATGACCTTAACACCGGTAAACAACACGAAAGAGGCGATTAACATGCTCGATAAAATATCGATAACAACCCAGCCCGTAAAATATATAAGAATACCAGCCACAAATGTCGATACGGTAGAAATCAAATCAAAGAATGAATGTAAAAATACCGCGTAAACATTAATACTCGCTTTGCGGCCTTTATATAAAACCCATGCAGCAGCACCATGAAACAAAAAACCAATAGCAGCAATAACCGACATTAAATAACTATTAATAGCCAGCTCATTTCCTTCATGCTGATGTATATAGCGCTCACCACCTTCATACAAAATAATTAAACTGATTGCTAGGTATAAAAATCCGTTCACCAGACCACCCAAAAGCTCGGCTCTTTGATGACCGTCGTTATAAGTTTTAGCAAAATGAATAGCGAGACTTGATGCAATCAGTGCGATGAATAACGAGCTATTGTGAACAAACAAATGCCCCGCATCGGCAAGTACAGCAAGCGAATTAGAATAATAAGCACCTATAACCTGAATTACCATAAACGAACACGTAATTGCTAGCGCAATAAGTAACCGACGACGAGAAGCTTGGTGTGTAGTGATTTCTGTCATGAAATGCTTGAATAACCTATACTTAAAGTGCAAATAAACCAAAGATGGCTTAGAGTAGAAAAGGGTAATGATATACAGTATCAATTATAATACGTACCGCCATCAAACGCACTAAAAACTTAGTAAATCAAAAAAAATGTGCTAATAATTAGTAGGGCTTGTTGAACTTCGGTGGTTGAATTTGCAGTAGTATTTTTGGTTTTGAGGCAAGGCAGAGTCTATGTAGTGTAGCTATTCCCCATAAATAGGCGATAACGCAGCATAAATACCAAACATGCGCTGCCTTTTGAGCTCGATCTAAGGACGATTAACACGCCCAAGTAAAAACAATAAAAATACAATAGATAACAATTTAATTGTGGCTTAAACACATGGAGAGTTGAGTGAGTAATAACCTATCAAATGAAATATGGCGAAACTTGGAGTTACTGCCGTTTTGTGTATTACTTTATGATGCCAATGAAAATATATTTAAAGTTAACAGCCAAGCACAGAACTTGTTTGGCTTAAGAAATAAATCACATTTTAATAAAATTGATTTTTCACACATCACTTTAACCAATCATCACAGTAAAAAAGAACTATTAGTCGAGGAGCTATTCTTTGATTATTTCACTGCAAATAACCAATGCCAGTTTGTTTTATCAAAACAGGTATCTAAATTGCTACTCAATGTAAAATTTGCAAAATTACCTAACTCAAGCTCCATTATTATAATCGATGTATTGAATAATAATGTAGATGAACAATATGATTTTGATAATATTATTTCGAACATATCAACTGACTTAATTGATATTCAAAACGACGACGTTGATAAGCATATCAACTACGCATTAAAAGCTATTGGTACCGTTTGCCACGCAGATAGAAGTTATCTTTTTAAGTTTGCCGAGGATGGTAAAACCATAAATAACACCCACGAATGGGTCAATAATGATATACAAGCATTTAAAGAGGACTTACAAAACCTTCCGAAAAGCGATCTCCCATATTTTTTTAGTTTGATGGCACGTACTCACTTATTTAGAGTTAACGATGTAACGTCGTTACCCATTCAAGCAATGAGCGAAAAAACAATTTTCCAGCGACAAAAAATAAAATCAGTACTTTGCATTGGTCTACGTTATGACAAAGAGCTCGTTGGCTTTATAGGCTGTGATTGCGTTGTTCAAAAGCGAAACTGGACTGATTTAGACCTTATTCGCTTAAGGTTAGTAGGTGAAATGCTTGCTAATGCTTTCAAAAATTTAAATTACAAGCAAGAGCTACAACAAGCTCAGCAGCAACTCATTAATGCCAATCATAAACTTAACAAACAAGTTAATACTGATGGCCTTACAAACATTGCTAACCGACGCTGTTTTGATCAAACTTTAAAATGCGAAATTAAGCGCGGCGCACGTAATAAAGAACCCATTAGTTTAATAATGTGTGATATTGATTTTTTTAAGCGTTATAACGATAACTATGGGCATCAGCTAGGTGACGAAGTGTTAAAACAAGTTGCCAAAGCGCTGCATGATCTTTGTAAACGTGAAGGTGATTTAGCCGCTCGTTTCGGTGGTGAAGAATTTGCGATAATTTTACCTGCAGTCGACACAGATCATTGCCAAAGATATGCAGTTCTTATTCAGGAAAAAATTGCAGAACTTGCAATTGAACATAACTTTTCAAGTGCCAGTAAATACCTCACTTTGAGTATCGGATTTTATAGCCTTATACCCAATCAAAAAACAACACCTAAAGAAGTTATAACTAACGCCGACATAGCCCTTTATAACGCAAAAGAAACAGGCAGAAATAAAATAGCCAGTTTTTAAAAAAACCGACTAAGTCGGCGCGCTACAGTGAGTTTTAGTGGTTAAAAGTTCGCTGTAGTGATAATCTATACACGCTGAAATTATAAACAATACAACCACTCAGCGTTTAATTATTATAAGGAATGTTTAAATGGATCCAGTCACACAAATTCTCGATATGGTTTTTACTGTTGAGGCTTTTTTACTTGTTTTTGTTATCGTGCTTTTAAAAAGTAGCGTTAAATTTGTACCACAAAACCGCGCCTGGTTAATCGAACGTTTTGGTAAATACCAATCAACTAAAGAAGCCGGCCTTAACTTTATTATTCCATTTATTGATAGAATCTCGGCTGATCGTAGCTTAAAAGAACAAGCTCAAGATGTACCATCGCAGTCAGCTATCACTAAAGATAACATCTCACTTATAGTTGATGGCGTACTGTACTTTAGGGTACTAGACCCGTACAAAGCAACGTATGGCGTTGACGACTATACATTTGCAGTTGTACAACTTTCGCAAACAACAATGCGCTCAGAATTAGGTAAAATGGAGCTTGATAAAACATTTGAAGAGCGTGATTTACTTAACACCAACATTGTTGCTGCTATAAATCAGGCATCTGAGCCTTGGGGTATTCAAGTACTTCGTTACGAAATTAAAGATATTGTGCCACCTAACTCTATTATGGAGGCGATGGAAGCGCAAATGAAAGCTGAGCGTGTTAAACGTGCTCAAATTTTAGAATCAGAAGGTGACCGCCAAGCAAATATCAACGTTGCTGAAGGTAAAAAGCAAGCACAAGTACTTGCTGCAGAAGCCGATAAAGCCGAGCAAATTTTACGCGCTGAGGGTGAAGCAACTGCAATTACAACTGTTGCTGAAGCACAAGCAAATGCACTTATTAAAGTTGGTGAAGCTGCAGATACAGAGCAAGGCCAAAAAGCAATTCAGCTAGACTTAGCAACTAAAGCAATCGCTGCTAAAGAAGCTATTGCTCGTGAATCATCAATTGTATTACTGCCAGATAACGCAACAGATGCAAGTTCAATGGTTGCGCAAGGTATGGCAATTATTAATAGTTTAAATAAAAAGAATTTGGGTTAATAACTAAATAAAGAGGTTTGTATGGATTTTATTACGCAAAATTTACCGCAAACACTTATGGTACTTGGTATTGTTGCTTTAATAATAGAAGTAGCAGTACTTGGCCTTTCTACATTTATTTTGTTGTTTTTTGGATTATCGTTATTCCTCACAGGATTATTAATGAGTTTTGGTATTTTACCCGACTCATTAACCACCGCCCTTTGGAGTAATGCAATTGTAACAGCAGGTTTGGCCGTTGCACTTTGGAAACCATTAAAACAAATGCAAAATCGCGTAGATAAAAAGCAAGTAAATAGTGATTTTGCTGAACTCACTTTTGTACTTACTAGCGATGTAACAGAACAAGGTTTAACTACACATCAATATTCAGGTATTAGCTGGAAGCTTAAAAGTGAGCAACCAATTGGCGCCGGTACTGAGGTTTTAGTAACCAAAAAAGAAGTGGGTGTTATGTGGGTTACGCCTAAAAGCTAATCATCACTTTAAAAACAAACACTGTAAATTGTAAGTTACAGTAAAACGGGCGGCTCAAACTGCCCGTTTTTTATGCCTGAGATTTGAAATACAGCGCCTTGTTCAGTAACAGTATTATTAATCGCTTCATCAAATGCCGATGTCACAAGTAACAATTCAGCATTTTCACCACCAAATGCAGTGCATGTCGGTTTTATCGCACAAAGCTTTATTGTTTTAATTAGCTCACCGCCTGGGGATAAACATATAACACATCCCATTCCCCATACAGCTAGCCACAAATTACCTAATTGGTCGGTTACGCATCCATCGGGATCAACATCAGTATTATTAAATTGATAAAAAACACGTGGCTCAGAGCAAGGTTCGCCAGTTTGCTCATCCAAATCTAATACATAAATACAACTCGTTAAAGAGTCGCAGTAATAGCCACGTAAACGTGCCTTATCAAAACACAATCCATTTGGGATACTCAAGTCACTTACAACGGCTTTAAGCTGGCGTTTATAATAACGGTATATTTTACCATCACCTTTTTTAGCATTTACATCCATTGTACTAAACCAAAAACCACCCCATGGATCGGCGCGGCCATCGTTTGAACGCCTGTTTAACAGTGTATTTTCAATATTGAGGATAAGATGGCGAGTGTTTGAATTAATATGATATTTATATAAACCAGTACTTGTACAGAGCAACAAGTGCTGCTCATCAATCCACGCTATTGCACTGATCGTATCTGGCATATTAACTATTTTTAGTTTGCTTTCGTTGTGTGTATTTTTACTTAAAAGTAGTTTTTTATTTATGTCGACCCAAAAAAAAGTATTCAGCATAGGGTGCCAAAGAGGACTTTCTGCAAGCTGATTCTGTGTGCTTTCAAAAATGGTTACGCTAGGGTCAAACATAAATACTTATTCTTTATTATTAACAAAGCCTTGTAACCCAAACCTTACCAGAAAACAGTTGATTTCGCGATACGTACCTGGCTTTAATTTATCAACATGCCCTAGGGCGTGTTGATCTTTGGTGGGTGAATTTGCAGCAGTATGTTTGGTTTTTAGGCAAGGCGGAGCCTATGTAGTGTGGTTATTCCCC